>JAXDKF010000305.1:0-4577 GCA_034667265.1 Fimbriimonadaceae bacterium | reverse complement strand
CCCCTCCCGTCAAGGGAGAGCAGACACCCGGAATTCGTTCCGGCGGATACACTCGCTTCACCAACCCAATGAACCCAGAGCTCGCCGGCGCAATACAGACCCTCGCGGCCGAGCGATCTCGCCTGCTCGAACAGCTGCCCTGCTACCAAGGCGGCCTCGAGTGGTGCCAAGCCAACACCGACCTCTGCGACCGCGTCGCCAGGATGGTCTTCCAAGACGCAGTCCAACAAGAGCCCGAAGCCCCTCCCGTCGCCCTCATCGCCACCGGCGGATACGGCCGCCGAGAGCTCGCCCCCTACTCCGACATTGACGTCACCCTCGTGCCCGTGGACGAAGGATCCCCCGTCCTCGACGGCCTCGTCAGGCGCATCTACCAAGACCTCCACCACGCATTCGGCACCATCTTCCGCGTCGACGTCGGATGGGCCTTCCGACTGATCGCCGATGCCCCTGGCCTCGATGCCAGAACAAGAACAGGGCTTTTAGACGCGCGCCTTATCGCCGGTTCGCCTGACGTGCATCGACGCCTAGAAGAAGCGCTCTGGGAAAGCTTCCCCGTCGCGGATTTTGTGCTCGCCAAAGTGCAGGAGCGCGATGCGATGTGGCGCAAACATCACGACACGCCCCTCGTCGTCGAGCCCAATTTGAAAGAGGGCGCGGGCGGTCTGCGCAGCTTCCAAGCCGCCAATTGGATCGGCATCGCCATCGGTGAAAGACCGATCAAGCCCACCGTGGATTACGACCGCCTCGTCCGCACGCGCAACCTCCTCCACTACGTTTCCAAGCGCCTCAACGACCACCTCACCCGCCCCCGCCAAGGCGAGCTGGCAGAGCTCCTGCAAACCCGGCCCGAGGAGCTGATGGAGCCGGTGATAAGGTCGATGATCGCCATGCATCACGACTACGGCCAGGGCTTGGAACGGCTGCACGAGGCGCGGTACAGCCTATCGCCCGGCGTGCAGGCGCTGCGAGGCGAGGCACGGGTGTTAGCGGACGCGGATGCGGGCGAAGCCTCGGTTGGAATCGCGATCGCCACAAAGCTCGGCCTGCGCATCCCCGAGCACTCCGTCTTAACTACCGAGAAAGTAGTCGGCCCCGCCGCGCTGTACGCAATGTCCACCGGCGAGCAAACGCTGCGAAACCTCGACCGATGCGGACTCCTCGACACACTGCTCCCGGAGCTCACTCGCTGCCGCACCCTCCTGCCGGAAGATTCGGTGCATCGATACACCGTCTTCGAGCACACGCTGCGGGTTGTCCAAAACCTCGATGCCTTGGAGCCGCCAAGCTTTCTCGGCGATCTAAAAGCCGCGCTCAGGGATGACTCGCTTCTTTATCTGGCGGCTCTATTGCACGACCTCGGCAAAGCGGACCCCTCGCGGCCGCACAGCGAGACCGGCGCGGACATCGCAACAGCGGTTTGCGCGCGCTGGGGGTTGAGCGCTCGAGACACAGACTACGTGGCGTGGCTCGTGCGCGAGCACCTGACCATGGCGCGATTCATCCAAATCCGCGACGTCCAAAACCCAGCCACGATCGCGGAATTCGCGGAGATCGTCAAGGACGCCGAGCGGCTCAACGCGCTGACCATTCTCACGTGGGCGGACATCAATGCCGTCGCGCCCGACACGTGGACCACCGCGCAAGAAGCCTTCCTCCGCGAACTGCACGCGCGCACCATGGACCTGCTGCAAGGCGATTCCGCCCACGCGCCCGATCCGGGCTCGTATCGCCAGCGCCTCATCCGCCAGCTCAGCAAGGAAGAAGTGGCCGACGAGGAGGTCACGCGCTTCGTCGAAAGCCTGCCCGCGCACTATCTGACGAGCGCGACGCCGGAGATCGCGAGGCTCCATCTCCGCTATTTTCGCAAGGCGCTGGAGGGCTCGCCCACGGTCGAGTTCAACCCGCTGCCCGAGCTCGGCGCCACCGAGGTGACCGTCTGCGCTCAGGACGCACCCGGCCTGCTCAGCCGCATGCTCGGCGTTTTCTACGCGCTCGATCTGTCGATGGAGGGCATTCGCGCATCCACCACTCGCACCGAGAAACCGGTTGCGTTGGACGTGTTCACCGTCAGCCTTGGAGGCAAGCCGGTGCCCGCCGCCACTTGCCGCCAAATCAGCTCCGCCCTGCTATCCGTTCTGCAAGGCTCGCTCAGTGTGGAGGCGTTGCTGATGGAGAAGGGCAAAGATCCGTTCATGCAGCAGCGCGTGTTCAGCCATACATACATCGCTGGCAACCCGGGCGTGCTGGAGGTCCGCGCGTCTCGCGGGCGAGGCATGGCCTACCGCCTGTCTCGCCTCATAGCGGAGCGCGGCTGGAACATCGTCGCCGCCCGCGTCGGACAGTGGGCGGGCAGCAGCGCCGCCGCGTTCTACATCTTGGGGACCGACGAGCAACCACTCACCCGCGACCAGGTGGACTCCGCTTTGGCTTAGCTCCCCTCCCTGTCACGAAGTGATGGGGAGGGGCTGGGGGTGGGGCGAAATGGGCACGGCTCGCGATACCCCTCCTCTTGCGAGGATGGTTCGTGCCGAGGAGGAGGAGGGGTCGGACCGGTCGACGAAGCGCTCCGCCGCCTTGCGTCCAACCACCGCTCGCTCGCGAAGTCGACTCACAGGTCCGGGGGTGGAGGTCAAAAGCGCGAGCAAGCTCGCGCACTCCCAAACAGGCCCAACCGTTCGCCAGGCGGTTCTGAAGGAGTCGCAGATGCCTTCATGCCATATCATTCTGATAGGCTTCCCTCAAAAGGCAAGGTCCTGAACTACCACCGTGTCAACACTCATCTTTCTTTGTGCGGCAATCTCGATCCCGCAGGCAAATTTCCGCGGCCCGTTCTCACGATTGGTCCCTCGCACGACCACCCTAACAACCGAGTGCTATCTCTATCAGGGGTTTCCCGATTACGTTGTGGGTCCCTTTCAATATGCAGACCGGCGAGATCAAAAGCATGAAGACTATCTTGCTAAGCTCCTCAACCATCCCGCGCCCTACCAAGAAGATATCCGTGACAGCGCCGCATTCTTGGCCGGAAGGTTTTACATCGATAGTAAAGGCAAGCCACGCTTGCTGTTAAGCGTGAACGATGCCCAGCAGTTCTGGGGTCTCCTCTACTATGGAGATAAGAAGTCGTTCACAGGCGAAGACAAATTACTCAGTCAAGCGCTGGAGACTTACTTCCGACTGAGCTTCAATAGAGAGGAAGCTTTAGCTGACTGGTCAAAGCTTTCCAAGAAGGGCGAAGGCAGGGTTTGGAAGAATGTGACCGGTCTGGCGAGAGCCATTGTCGTTTCTAAGAGCATTGGCGAATCCTGGACTCGGCCCTTTCCGGCAAGATGAATCCCGTGAAGTAATTCACTCAGAGTAGGGGAAGCGTTTGATGCGAGCTCCTTCGTCGCTCGGCTGAACCCCAACGCCCAGCCGCCTAAGGCCCGCATCGCATGACACACTGAACAACCAATGGAGGCGCATGCAACCAGCCCCCGCACCTTCCTCGTCCTGGCCACGTATCGCAAGCTCCGGGCCATCTTCACGATCTACCTCCGCGAATGCTTCGCCTATCCCGCCGCGAGCTTCATCTGGGTGCTCGCAGACGCCCAGACCGCGCTGATCCTCCCCGCCGTCTGGCTCGCATCGTCCCACGCCACAACCATCGTGGGCATGGCGCCCAGCGAGCTCATCACCTACTACATCGGCTCGATGGTGCTCAGCCAATTCATCACGTGCCACCTCATGTGGGACATGGCCTGGGACATGAGGGAGGGCGAATTCAGCGGGCACCTGCTGAGGCCGTTCAGTTATTTCCGCATGAACCTCGCGCGCAATTTCGCATGGCGAGCCACCAAGCTCGTGCTCTTTCTGCCCGTTGGAGTGCTGGCCTATCTCGTGTATCGACCCGTGGGCATGGCGCCGGTGCATTTCTCGGCCGAATTCTTTCTCGCAGTGTTGCTCGGGCAGATGCTCAGCTATGTGTCGGCGTTCTGCGTGGCCATGACCGCGCTCTGGACCACCGAGTTCATGAGCACGTTTCGCATGTACTACCTGCCCGAGATGTTCTTATCCGGCCGCCTCATCCCGCTATCCGCGCTACCCGCGTGGGCGCTCGGGATCTCGACCTGGACGCACTTCCGCTACATGAATTTCTTCCCCGTCGAGATGCTGCTGGGCAAGCTCTCGCCGGCCGAGGTGTGGCATGGCCTCGCCATCCAGATGGCCTGGATCGTCGTGTTCCTGCTGCTGGGTCGGGTGATGTTCAAGCACGGCGTGCGGCAGTACACGGGCGCGGGAAATTGATTGCCGATTTTGGATTTTGGATTTTGGAATTTGGATTGCGGGATTAGAAACGGATCTCGCGCTCCATGACGGAGCGCGATCGATACGATCTCGAGAAGTTAATGCTTGCTCGCGCTGTTAGGCCTGGACGCTTGGGCTCGTCCGCGCCGGCGGACGAGCCCCAAGCGCGGTATGGGTTTCCCCTCCCTTGACGGGAGGGGCTAGGGGTGGGTGATCAAGAGGTTCCTAAATTGCTGATTCATGCAAGCTGACCGGTCGCAATTATCGAGCTTCCAAGTTGGAAACCA
>JAXDKF010000304.1:0-6682 GCA_034667265.1 Fimbriimonadaceae bacterium | reverse complement strand
CGGCTTGGCGACGATCTCATCAGGCAGGAATTTGTAATCCTGGACCGTAATCGAAACGTCGCGCGTGGGGCCTGAAAACATTTTCTTCGGAGCCTCTGTCTTGGCGCCATGTTGCCCCTCGCCCTCCGCCGCGGGCACGATCTTGCAGCCCAAAGAGACCGAAACAAGTGTGACGAGAGCAAGGCTGAAGAGAGTTCGAGGGCGCATTGTTTCGACTCAAATCTTACCTCTGGCGTCACAATCCAACCATGCGCGTTTACATCTCCACGGATATCGAAGGGATCACCGGCCTAGTCTCCTGGGCTCAATGCGGAAAGCCCTCCGGCGAGCACTACGATTTCGCGTTCGCACGGCGGATGTACACGCACGACGTGAACGCGGCTATCCGTGGGGCGCGGAGCGCGGGAGCGACCGAGGTAGTGGTCAAGGACTCGCACCACATGTGCAAGAACCTACTCGTGGACGAGCTGGAGCCGGGCACGGAGCTGATTTCGGGGTACGGGGCAGGGCTGAACGGGATGATGGAAGGGATAGAGGGCTCGTTCGACGCCGCCATGCTGGTCGGCTACCACGCAATGGCGGGAACGGCACGAGGCCTGTTGGAACACGCCCTGGCGGGCGGCCTCCACCGCTTCTGGATCAACGGCCAGGAAGCAGGCGAGATCGCGGCAAGTGCGGCTGTCGCGGGCGCTTACGGCGTGCCTCTGGTCTTCATCAGCAGCGATCAGGCTGGCTGCGACGAAGCCAAGTCGCTGATTGCTAGCGTGGGCACTTATGCGACAAAGGTCGGCCTGGGGAAAGTTATGGCGCACCTGAAGCACCCAACGGTTACGGGGCCCGGCATCGAGAGCGCGGCAGCCAAGGCCATGAAATCCCCGCCAAAGCCTTATGTAATAGATGGCCCAGTCACCATCCGGGCGGAGTTCCACACTACCGACCTTGTCGATATGGCGGCCACCTTGGAGAGCGTCAAGCGGGTCGATGGCTACACGGTGGAGTTCACCCGTCCGACGCTCCTCGAGGCGCACAGCATGGCCTATACGGTGTTCCAGCTCTCGATTAGGGGCCGCTTCTCGGGAGAGTGAGGAAACAGCGGCCGTGTGCGGGCCGCCATACAACCATGAAACCTCCCGCGGTCGTTGAGAAGCTCGATGGGCAACAGTGGTTAGACAAGCCCGCCAAAGCGGTCGAAAGCACGCTCAGCGCAGCTATCCACAAGGCGGGCGATGCAGGCGAGAAGGCCATGCATGCCCTGCACGGGGAGTGGATGGGTCATCCGTTGCATCCGGCGCTGACCGATCTGCCGGTCGGCGCGTTCACCTTGGCCTCCTTGCTTGACTGCACGCCCGCTGACCAGGCGGCCGATGCCGCCATCGTGGTGGGCCTGCTCGGATCGGCGCCAACGGCTCTGGCCGGATGGTCCGATTGGTACGCCACTAAGGATCAACGCGTGAAACGGACCGGCCTCGTCCACGCGGTGGCCAACATCTCAATGATCAGCCTTTACGGTGCTTCCCTTGTCGCGCGTAAGAAAGGAAACCGCAGGCTCGGCAAAGCCTTGGGCTGGATCGGCCTTGCGACTCTCACCCTTGGAGCGTACTTAGGCGGGCACATGGTCTACAACCTCGGCGCAGGCGTAGACCAGTAGATGGAGCGGGGAACCGCGCAACATTGACAAGGGAGATCAAATACCTGTCTTAGGGCGGCGCTGTATAATTGATCGGTCCTCGCTAAGTGAACGCAACGAACGAGCTGTCCCAGGCGACAAGCGGGGACTCGGGAGCCTCCAAGATATGTTTGAGGTTCAGATTAATTCCTTTGTGCGGGGAATTCGCGATTGCCTCGGAGTTGTCGTGTGCCTGCATAGTGCCGATCTTGCCAGAAGACCGAACTTTGATTACACAGTCACGGCTAACGACAAAGTTCAGCATCACGGGCTGAAAGCCAGCATTCTTCAGGTGCTGGACTCAATAGAGGAATTTGCGAGACCGATGGACCTCATTGTGTGTTGTGGGCGAATCGACAGTATGCGGACTTCTCTGGATCGGGGGATGACCTATGCCGAGTTGAACGAGCATCTGCAGACTCTGATATTTGATTTAGTGCTGGAAACGAGCAATAAACGTTTCCTCTACCTTGAGCCTTCCGAGGCCCGGTTGTTTTCCTCTAATACCCTCGCGGTTTTCGGGCAAGAGTCGTGCACCGCGTTTCCGTCGTTGACCGGTGAACTTGCAGAGTCAGCGAAGTGTTTAGCGCTAGGACGAGGCACTGCGAGTGTGTTCCATCTAATGCGTAGCCTGGAGAGTCTGACGGGCTCCGTTTGGAAGTCTCTGGACATTCCGCCTCCAGCACGCATAGATGGTTGGGGCACATACAAGAAAGAGATCGATGACTATCTCGCTGGAAAAAAGGCGACTTCAAGTCCGTTTCCGGTGGATTGGAATAGCAAAAAGCCTTTCTATCAGGAAGTCCATGCTCAACTGTCGTCGGTCTATGTCGCGTGGAGAAATCCTACGATGCACATGGAACGCACATACACGGTGGATCATGCAAAGGAGATAATGGAAGCTACGAAAGGGCTCTTACGGGCGGTCGCGCTTCACATAGATGAGCAGGGCACGTACACTCCCTAGGCTGGCCCTAGCTTGTGCGCCTTCGCCAGCAAGCCGCGTGGCAAGTCCGGCCTTCGGAACCTTCTATATTTTCCGGGTCAGTTCGTCCAGCGGCTGATGGAGATCTACGATCATCCCGACCCGGCGGGCGAGGAATGCATCCCGATGGTGCGCCTCAGAACAGTCGAACGAAGGCTACTCACGCTCCGTGCGGGCATTGCCGCTTACGACCTGGCGGTGCCCGGCAAGAAGGGCGCTGCGATAATTGCCGGTTCTCGGCTACGGTCGTTTAAACCAAGTCGCTGAACCTGGAAGCAGACTTTTTCCGCATATCCCCGGAAATCTCATTGGGTTCTGAGCCTATCAAACCGAGAATCTTCCTTGTTGGCAGTGGCGGGTACGTCGCCGCGCCGGAGAACCACGGAGGATTTTGCATGCCGCTGTATGCCTACACGGCCATTGACGCGTCTGGCCGCACAGTCCGCGCCACCATAGAGGCGGACAACGAGCAGCTCGTTTTGGCGAAGCTGCGCGATCAGTCGTTGCACTGTACCGAGATTAAGAAAGCGTCCCAGGGTCTGAAAACGAGCTTTGGGAAGAAGAAGATGAAGGCCCGGTCCCTCGTCGTCTTTTCTCGTCAGTTCGCCACGATGATCGACGCAGGTATTCCTATTGTTCGATGTCTGGACAAACTGAACGGCCAAACCAAAGACCCGGCCCTCAAGGAAGCTCTAGAGGGAATTACGAACGACGTCAAGGGCGGCCTTCAGCTCAATGAGGCGATGCTCAAGCATCCCGACGTCTTCAACAAGCTTTACGTCAACATGATCCGCGCGGCGGAAGTCGGCGGCATCCTGGACCAGATCCTCGATCGCCTTGCGGGCTTCCTCGAGTACGAATCCGAGATCAGAGGAAAGATCAAGGGCGCGATGATGTACCCGGTCCTCGTCATCATCTTCTCTCAGATCATGCTCTTCGTGCTGTTCTCGTTTGTTTTGCCTAAGTTTAAGGACATCTTCACGGGCATGGATGCCCAGCTTCCTCCGGTTACTCAAGGCTTGTTCATGATCGGCGACTTCATGTCGCACTTCTGGTGGCTGATCATTCTCATGGGCTTTGGCGCGTTCTTCGGAATGAAGGCTTACGGGAAGACGACGAAGGGCCGATACCAGCTCGATAACTTCAAGCTGCGGTTCCCAATTGTCGGCGAGCTTGCGCTCAAGATGAGCATCGCTCGGTTCAGCCGCACCTTTGGAACCCTGATCAACTCGGGCGTTCCGATGATGCGCAGCCTTGAAATTACAGGAGAGACGCTTGGCAACGTGGTTCTGTCGGGCGCGATCGAGCAGACGAGAATTGCCATCCGGGAAGGCCAAAAGCTCTCCATGCCGCTGGCCGCCTCGAACCTGTTTCCTAACATGGTCACCACCATGATCGACATCGGCGAAGAGTCTGGCCGACTCTCGGAGATGATGGTCAAGGTCGGAGACTTCTACGACTCTGAGGTCGAGTCCACCGTTAAGGGTCTCACCTCAATGATCGAACCTATGCTGATCATCTTCCTTGGTGTTGTGGTCGGCTTCATCGCGATCTCGATCATGACTCCGATCTTTAAGCTGGTCAACAGCATCAAGTAATCCGGACCGGTCCGCGGAGCTCGAACCATCTGTCGGTTCGAGTTCCGCGGCGGATCCGAAGAATAGTTTTGGGGAGCGGCTCGAAAGAGCCTGCCCCCCGCGTTTCAGATGGGCTGAAGGAAAGAAAGAACGAATGGCTGCAATCACGGGCGAATATAACGATCCCGAACTCTTGGTGCTGAGATATCTCGAGAATCCGAGGAGCGAGCTGAAGGACCTCATCATCGAGCAATACGCCTCGTTGGTGGAGCGGACCGCAAGGCGCTACAGCGGGCTCGAGCCTCACGAGGACCTTGTGCAGGTTGGCTTTATCGGCCTGCTCAACGCTCTCACCAAGTTCGACCGCAACGCGGGTGTGCGATTCAACACGTACGCCACTTACCTCGTGGCCGGCGAGATCAAGCACTACTTGCGTGACCGGTCTCAGGTCATTCGTCATCCAGCTTGGCTCCAGGAGCTTCGCCACAAGGTCAACCGTACGGTGGCGAGCCTACAGCACGATCTTGGACGCGCGCCTACCGAACGCGAAGTCGCGGAGAATTTAGGCATAACCGAATCCTCGGTCCGAGAAGTCTTTCAAACGCAGGAGATGCTTCGAGTCGCTTCGTTGGATGCAAGCTCGCAAGGCGACGACGACGGCGATACCGAAGCCGAAAAGCTGGACGCATCTGCGTTTTGCCCCGAACAGCTAAGCGTTGAGGACCGGGTTCTGCTCGACCGGGCAATGGCTCAGCTCCGAGACTTAGAGCGCACGGTGCTCGAGTACTTCCACTTCGAAGCTATGAATCAGACCGAGATCGCTCAGAAGCTGAACATCTCGTGCAATTACGTTTCTCACATTCTTCGACAGTCTCTTGCCAAGCTGCGCAAGTTCCTCGTTACTGAGGAAGAGCGAGATCGGCTGCTGCGACGACAGGCGCAAGAGCTTAGCTACGACGTGATCGACCCCGCGACGGGGGTGTACACGGAAGCTTTTTTTCGAGCGAGGCTGGAGGAGGAGATTCATCGGGCATCCGACGGCGGTCAACGCCTGGGCATTGTCCTGATCAACTTCACCGGCCTAAACGAGCTGCGTAAATTCTACGGAGAGTCCAGCGTCGACGACTTCATGGCTGACGTGGCCGAAGTCCTAAAGGACAGCGTCCGCCGCCTCGATATCGTTGCGCGATATGGAGAGACCGGCTTCGCCATCGTGCTCCCGTTCGTGAAGCACGGCGTGGAAATCGTGCAGGACCGCTTGCTGGCGAAAGCCGCCAGTTGGATGTCCGGCCGATACGCTCACAACAGTCCTGTCAAGGTGACCGTCGGCTGCGCCACGACTCCAGACGATGGGCGATCCGCCGTCGAGGTGCTGGGGCAGATGGTGTTCCACCCAGCTACTGAGTTCGAGACTTTGCAAAAGGCCGCGTAGGCGGCTTCACGGGTACCGGCTCCTCGCCCATGCCGGCGTCGTCGGGCGCCGGGAGCTTCCAATCCGCTACACCCTCCCACCTGGCCGGGTCCAATAGGATCGCGTGTTCTGGCGCCGCCTGTGGCCACCAGGCTAACACGCCGTAAGGCGTTCGTTGGACGGCCGCATCCGGAGGAAGATCCAAGGCTGCACTTGTCTGCAGGTTGCGCAGGGTCACTCGATCCAACGTCTTGACCACGGCGCACAAAGGCCGGTAGGTATCCAGGATGCGGATGCTTCCACGGTCTTCCAGAACGTCGTTTCTCACACCTGTCTCGAGGTCCGCGACACCTACTCTGGATTGGCCGCCGTCGAGCGCCTCGATATATGCGGCGGCGTTGACCTCGAGATGCGCGTAGGCTTTCAGCCGCTGGCCGATGTTCGTGAAAAGGAACTGCTCTGCGAGTGGATCGTAGCTGGCGGTGCCCCAATCGGAACGGCGGCGCACGACGCATGCCGGCAGGTCGTTCAGCGCGAAGAGACGATTGTCGACCACCCCGCTCGCGAGGCTCATCCCATCGAATCTTCCCATGAGCTGCGGTTTGGGTGTCGCGGCGGACAGGTCCACCCGGACGAGAGCTTCCAACCATGTGTAGCCTTTCTTATCGATCCACCGCGGCAGGAAGTAAACGTCCGTGCCCAACCGGAGAGACCCCGCCAGAGCCGATGCCTCGAGAGTTCTCTCGCCTCGCGCTGCGCTGGCGACGTTTGCCTTGATTTGATCGGGAGAAAAAAGCTTTGGCGAGACGACCAGCTCTTTGAAGCGCGTGTCGTAGATCCAGTGGCCGGCTCGAATGGAGAGCCCGCGTTTGTCCCAAACGTTGTAAGTGTCGCCTCGGCGGAACCGCACGTAGTTGGATGTTTCGGGCTTGGCCTGAGTGACCACGGGAAATACGTATGGGCCGTCCTGAATGAGGAACAACCCCTGGTAGTATTCAAGCGACAGTTGGGCTTGCGATGCGGCGAAGAAAAGCGCGAGCCCG
>JAXDKF010000303.1:0-12225 GCA_034667265.1 Fimbriimonadaceae bacterium | reverse complement strand
AGTAGGTCACGAATGCATCCCTCAACTGCCCGCCGGATTCGGTCGGCTCGTTGATCGTCGACCCGAACTGAGTGGTGGCAAAGTCGTAGCTGACCTTAAGGTGAGTGCGCTCGTCGGCGTCATGGTTCAGGTTGATACGGACGCGCCGTGCGCCAAAGCCGTCAAACTCGCCCTTGTTCTCCGACGCGCGATATTGAAGCTGTGTGAAGCCGCTGACCCTCGTTGTCGCCCCGCCGCCGGATGGCTTCTTTTCGTCCGTCTTCTTGCCCTTCATTGCCGTCATTTCTTGCTCGAGGCTGGTGATCCGATCACCGAGGCTCTTGAGCTGATCCAAGATCTGCTGCAACGTATCGGCCGCCTGCCGGTCTGTCGTAGACACACTGCTAAGCGCCTTCGTGACGGCAGCCGCCTTTTCCTTGAGCTCCTTGGCCTCGGCAAGCTTTGCCACAAGCGCGCTCGACGTCGATTCCTGTCGCGCAGAAGGGCTAGCGCCTTGCTGAGCAAAGGCCGGAACAGCGCACGTTGCTAGGACCGCAACCAACGCCATTTCTTTCATTCGCATTCTTTCCTCCAATCCTCACGGGTAACCGCTTGGAGGATGAAACTCTCCTCGTGTGAACGCCTCGTTAACTCTATGTAAAGGCGATGTTAAGGAGCCCGCTTACGCAAGCTATGTGTGGGTCTCTATTCGCGCGGCCCGGTTACGCGGCTAGGGCTTGGCGCCTTCCGTCTGCGCGGGCTTTCGGGTCCTCGGCAGTAGAACATCCCCATTGGCTAGCGAGTAAGCCACGGCCGCTGCATGGGTCGCGGACTGCACCAGATACTTCGGCACGGAGTACTCGATGCGGTCGTTCTGCGTGTGCCAGATGAAGTTGTAATCCACGTCGCCGTCCTCGATCGTTGCAAAGGCCGGGACTCCAAAGCGAAGGAACGACGCGTGGTCGCTGCCCATCTCCTGCACGAACCTTTTGGTGACTACGAGCTTGGCCGGCATGTCGGGAAACGCGGCGTTCACCGGCGCTACCGCAGCGGACATGAGCGGGACCATGTCTTCGGTTAGCTGATAGCCGCCGTCGTAGCCTGTCCCTCCATCGTCCACGATCACGGCAGAAATCTTGTCCATTTCCGCTTGATGGTCTTGGACATAGCCGCGAGATCCAAGCAGGCCTTGCTCTTCTCCGGTCCACAGAATGAATCGAATGGTGCGCTTCGGTTTCGCCTTCGCGGCAGCTAAGATCCGAGCCGCCTCCATGGCCACAGCCGAGCCCGTGCCATTGTCGTTCGCCCCTTGCGAGCCGGGGCCGTTCCAGGAGTCGAAGTGCCCGCCCACGATCACCATCTCGTCAGGCTTCTCCGTCCCCTTGATGTCGGCGATGACGTTGTACTGAGGGATCGGCGGCAGCCATCGGCTTTCGACGTCGAATTCCAATACAACGGGCCGAGTGTCCAACCAGAACTTGATCCGCTGCATGTCGCTCTTGCGGATCGTGATATCGATGTCCTTGGGATGGCTCTCAGGAGTCTTCTTCACCGACTGGTCGCCGACCTTCCAGGAGTACGAGCCATGCGTATGAACCAGATCGTTGCTGCTGGGATACACCCGGCCCGCGATGCCGCATGAGTCCACGAACTCCTTCAGCTCTTTGGCGTCGCGATTGCGCCCTCCGCCCATCCCCGATGGATAGGACATCAGCACCCATGCGCCGTTCAGATCGGTTGCGATCTTCTTCGCGTCTTCGAGGCTTGCGGGATCGATTACTGCCCGGCCTTTGGCAGCGCCCTTGGTGCCTTCGGTCCAGACGTTGGTCGAGAACTGGAACGTGGCCGGGACAGGTGAGACCATTCGCCCCACCTGCCGCTTGCCCCGTTGAAAGCCTGGAACATCGTCCCACTTCTCGCGATGCACGTTGTCGCAGCCATATCGCTTGAACTCCTGCATTGCCCAGAGCTCTCCCTTTTCCAGCTCCGGCGATCCCGTGGGTCTTGCGCCAATATTCAGCGCGATGTGCTTTAGGATCTTCATCACCTGGCTACGGTTCTTGCCTTCATCGAGGATCTTGAGGATCGTAGGATCGTTCGTTTGCGCCACCGGAATGAGCGGCTGGTTCTCGGTCTTCGGTGGGCCTTCTTGCAAGGCACTGGCGACCAGCAGAACCGGTAGGAGGACAGAGCCGAAGAGGGCAGCGCGAATCAGCTTGGAGATATTCATGGGAGTTGGAGGTGCTCATCACATTGTGAGCGAACGGCGGCAACCAGGCTGAGCCCCACGCGCTTGTCGGCTTTTTCAACCTTAACTTTTGGCGAACGTCTTGAAGGAAGCCTAAGTCTTTTCCCTACGTCAACCTGGGCGTCGCCTAGAGTAGGAGGTTTTTTAATGAAGACAAGAGCATGGATGCACTCGCGGCTAATGGCCGGTGTCGCTTGCGCGGTCATGGTCGCGCCCCTCGCGGGATGCGGCAGCTCCAATAACGGAGCCAACATGGCGCCCGTAGACGACAGCGGCTCGCGACCGCAGAGCTATGGCTACAACCCGCCCCAACAACAGCCGAAGCAAGGGATGAGCACAGGCACGAAGCTCGCGCTACTCGGGGGAGCCGCCGCGCTGTACTACATGTACAAGAAGAACAAAGAAAAGCGAGCGCAGGGAGACACGTCCGCTCCGCAGTACTACCTTTCGAAGAACGGACGCGTTTACTACCGTGACCAGTCGGGGCGAGCGCACTGGGTGACTGCTCCGGCGCAGGGAATCCAAGTGCCTTATGAAGAGGCGCAGCAATACCAGGGGTATCAGGGTTATCAGGGCCAATCGCAAGGCCGAACTCTGATGGACGTCTACAACCAGGGTGGATATGGCGCGCCCGCAGGCGCGGGAGGCTACTGATGGACCTGACGCAATTGCTCAATCAAGTCAAGCAGGCGATCTTCAACGATCCCAGTACCCCGCATCAGCAAGGCCACGATCCCACGGGGTTGATCGGGCAGATCGAAGGACTGTTTGGAAACCAGCAGACCGGTATCCAGCAGCAGAACACCTACGCCAGACAGCCGATCATGCGGCAGCAAGGTAACTACGCCTACGCGGACCCCGCGTACGGGAATGCGCGGCCAGCGAGCGAAGACCCCCTCGGGGATCCCGCTGACCAACAGCAGTTCGGCAACATCCGGCCTGCCAGCGAAGATCCGTTGGGCGATCCCGCAGATCGATGAAATGGGGGGCGCAAGCCCCCTCACCCCGTAATGTTCTGCCGAAGCTCCGTTTCCGCTTGTCGGATGGATTGAAGCTCTGAGATGGCGAGGTCCAGGGCCGTGTCGGCGTGGAACTCGCTTCTGATAAGCGGGTCTTCCGCCACTTCCCTTGTCAAGTTCTCGACGTTATCGGCGAGGTCTCGAAGCTTCTCGGCCAACTGCCACACCGAGTGGTAGGCAAAGGGCAACGGCGCGAGAGCGGAGTTTGGGTCCGGAAGCTGAACGCCAAAGATCCCTTCGACCAGCTCGGAGACGCTGAATTTGTCGGCTAAGCCCGCTTTATAGGGCATCTCGAGCTCGTTATGCAACAGCACAACCGCCTCATCCATGGCGCGATCGGCGGCACGCGAAGTCTGGTCTCGCACCGATTTGTAGTGGGGGGGAAGGCTTGTACTCGACCAGAACGCGCTGTCCAGGGCTAATCGGGCGCGCGACCAATGCCTCGCGCATTCCTCCAAAAGGTTGGTCGTAGGCTCGCCGGCCACTCGGTGCAGCTTCCCCCTCTTGAGTGCCTCGTTCAGGAGCTGGTTGGCCTCTGCGGCTTCCGCTTCCAGAGGGTCCGTGCCCGCCTTGATCTTCCGAAACGAGCGCCAGGCGCCAAATCCGGACGCTGCTCCAACACCTGCAGCGAGAAGAGCCATCACGGGCATGGCCATGACGAACCCAAGAATGATCGCGCCTGGTACGGCCAGACCAGCAAGCGTCATCATGCTCACCGCGCCGATTTCCTCGCCCGTAGTGGTTTGGCGCGAAACCGCGTGATCCACGTACATGCAAAGGTTGGGAAAACGCTTCTGGGAGGTCTTGAAGAACATTGGGCGTTCCTCATTGAGTGTACGCAAAGTAGGGGCAAGCCATCTCTCAATTACAATGAACAGGAACCGACGGCAGTCCTCGGGAGTGTTCTAAGTCAATGGAGGAGAGGCGCAGCCTATTTACATTTACGCCCCAAGAGGGCACGCCTCAGGCTCTGCACGGGCTCGAGGAGTGGCAGACCGCCGTAAATCGCGATCCTGCCAATGTGAACCTGAGAATGACGCTTTGCCGGGTCTTGGCGCGTCGCGGCCTCTACGAAGAAGCGATCGAGCAATGCCGGCAGTGCCTCGAACTGCAGGATGAAGGCGGCCAGCTCTCGGTTTCCAGGCGGCTTCGAATCGTTGCCATGGACACGCGGTTGAAGCGCGCGATGGAGAAACGGGGTCGGCGCCCCACCGCCTAGTCGGGCAGGATGTGCCCGAGCTTCTCGCGTTTGGTAGCCAGGTACTTCTCGCGGTGCTCGCTCGGGTCCGCGACCAACGGCACGTGGTCTACGATCTCCAGCCCGTAGCCTTGTAGCCCGCTCAGCTTCTTAGGGTTATTCGTCATGAGCCGGATCTTGCGGATGCCTAGATCGGCGAGGACTTGGGCGCCCAAGCCGTAATCCCGAAGGTCCGCACGGAATCCGAGGGCTTGGTTTGCCTCGACCGTGTCCATGCCCTTGTCTTGCAGCTCGTACGCCTTCAGCTTGTTGATCAGCCCGATGCCGCGGCCCTCTTGAGCGATGTAGAGCACGACGCCCCGTCCTTCCTTTTCGATCATCTCAAGCGCCATCTGGAGCTGATCCCCGCAGTCGCATCTTAGCGATCCAAGCAGATCTCCTGTTAGGCAGCTCGAATGCACGCGCACAAGGACAGGATCTTCCGTGCACACGTCCCCCTTGACGATAGCCACGTAGGGCAGAGGCTCGACCGTGGGCTCGTATCCATGGAGCGTGAAGTGGCCGAACTTGGTGGGAAAGTCGATCGGGCCTGCGGAGCGTTTGACCAGGCGCTCGTTCTTGCGCCGGTAGGCGATCAGGTCTGCGATCGTGATGATCTTGAGGCCGTGATCTTTTGCGAACTCGAGCAGGCCGTCGAGGCGCATCATCGTTCCGTCATCGTCCAGGATCTCGCAGCCCACCGCGATCGGCTGGTACCCCGCCAGAACCGCCAAGTCAACCGACGCTTCCGTATGACCGGCGCGGCGCAACACGCCACCTTTCTCTGCCTTCAAAGGAATGATGTGACCCGGCCGTCCCAGGTCTTCGGGCTTGGTCTTGGGATCGCAGAAGACCTCGACGGTGCGCGCTCGATCGTAGGCGCTGACTCCCGTCGTGGTGCCATGCAGAGCATCTACCGTTTCAGCCATCGCCGTGCCAAGGCGGGCTGTGTTCTGCTTGGTCATCATCGGGATCCCAAGCTCCTGTAGCCGCTCGGAGGTGGTGGGGATGAACGGAACGCCGCCTCCGAACTTGATCATAAAGTTCATGGCCTCGGGCGTGCACGCCTCGGCCGCCATGATCAGGTCGCCCTCGTTCTCGCGGTCGGGATCGTCGACCACGATGATCATCTTGCCTGACTTCAGGTCTTCCAGGGCTTCGGGGATGCTTGCGAATTCCATTCAGCCCTATTCTACGTTCGAGGGCTGCTCGAGCGTCCTCTCGAGGAATTGCCAGCTTGGCATCCTCTTGAAGCCCAGCTTGACGTTGAGGCCCAGCATTGCCTCGTTGGTGCCGTGGTTCTGGGTTCGGAGCTCTCTGACACCTTTCTCTTTCAGGAGGTGGATCCCCTGCAGCTTCAACGCAAGGGCGATATTGCGCTTCCGGTGAGACCTGCGTACGCCCGTGATCGTGTTCATGTAGATACCCGGGGCGAACTCGCCGATTGCACCGACGCCGACCCACTCGGCGCCATCGAGGGCAACGCCGATCGTGTCGGGCTGAAAGCGGGAGGATTGGATGAAGGTCTTCTCCCAGGATTCGAATTCCGGCCGCTCGTCCGCCCCGAAGTGCGGCACGTCTTGCTCCGCCGCCATGACGATGTCGTAAAGGTTCCGGCGATTGTCCGGCGAGTCTTCGAAGTCGCCATATCGCGTGAGCGAGATCCCTTCGCTTTGAAGCTTTGGCGCAGGGTCCTCGAGGTCGGATGTCCAGGTCACCGGATCTAGGAACAGCTCATGAAGGGTGAAGGAATTCGTGTACCCGCGAGCAGCCGCGAATCGCGCGCCGACGTCGTTCGTTTCAACGTGCTGGAGCCAGAGTTGAGTTGCGCCGAGCTCGCAGGCGGAAGTCTCCGCTCGTGCGTAGAGCTCTCCCCCGAGACCGCTTCTCCTGTACTCCGGCTCTATCGCCACCGAAAGCACATACCGAACGGGGCGCTCCGAATGCCAGCGATCGCACCGAGAGAACCCGATAACTTGCCCATCCTGCTCGGCAACGTGGATCTTGCTAGGCTTCTTTCTGGTTGCATCTCTCTCGACCAACAGCGCCTCTGTTGCCGGCATGGAATGTGTGAAGCGCATCAGCCGGGCGATGGCGGAGTAGTCTTGCCGTCCACCTTCTCGGATCGTCATCTGATCCGTTCCAAGCGGCCCGTGCCTCGCCAGTTGGGATTGATGAGCGACGTCAGAACGTGGTCCACCCACTGGCCGTTGATCAGCAGCGAGCCCCGCATCATCCCCTCCGATTCGAAGCCGCATCTGTTGAGCAATGCGCCCGATCGCTCGTTCGCAGGCGCGTAATACGCCTCGATCCGGTGTAGGTCCAAATCGTCGAAGGCAAACTTGAGGACTGCGAGCACGGCTTCAGACATGAGCCCTCGTCCCTCGAGGATCCTGGCGATGCCGTACCCGAGGATCGCCGTCTGCTCGGGGCCGCGCTGGATCCGAGCCAGGCTCACGACGCCCGAATACCGTTTGGGGTCGGTTTTGAGCGAGAGCTGGAACCGATAGCCTTGGTCGTGCAAGGCCCGCTTCCTGAACTCCGGCACGTACTGCTCCAGGCTTGCGCGATTGAGCCGTGCGCGTCCGCTGTCCGGAAACCACGGGCCTAAATGGTCCTCGTTCTCACGGTAAAACGCGATCTCGGAATCGATGTCGGATTGGTCTCCGATGCGCAGGATGAGGCGCTCAGTCGTGATGACCGGAAGCCCGCTTTTCCACTCGACCTTCGACTCGATTGTTTGCACTTTTGGATAAGTTTAGGCGCTCAAGCCTAGCCATTGTTCAGTAGCCGGCATCGAGATCGATCCGGTTCTTCACGGGCTCGCCTGCCGTAAACGCGTTGATCATAGCAGCCAAGTGGGCCACTCGGCGCGACTCCGTATCCATGGAAACCCCGCCGCGATGGGGGCTCATGACCACATTGGCTAGCTCTGCAAATGGAAACCGAGAAGGCGGCGTGTCGGTTGCGCTAGCCGGCATGGTGAAGTAACCAGGGACCGAGTTGGGCTGGCCCTGCGGATACTGATACCAAACGTCGAGGCCCGCCGAATGCAGATGGCCATCATTGAGCGCGTTGAAGAGCGCCTCCTCGTCCACGATCGCCGCCCGAGCAATGTTTACGAGGATCGCGTTCGGAGGTAAGAGGCGCAGCTCCCGGTCACCGATCAATCCTTCGGTCTCGGATGTTTGCGGCAGGGCGATGATCAGGACGTTGGCCCGCGGTAGCAATTCCAGCAACTTCTGCGCGGGAAACACGTTTTGCTCCGCACCTGGTCGTCTGCGGGTCGCCAATACTTGCATTCCGAGGCTCCGAAGGCTGCACGCGATCCGCTGGCCGATTTCGCCATAGCCCAGGATGAGCGCTGTCTTCCCGCCGAGCGAAACCGACTCAGAGGGCTGGTAGCGCGGGCTCCAGTCGTTCTGGCGGAGCCTTTGGTCCAGCGGCACCACTCTCTTCGCCGCAGAGAACAACAGGGCCAGAGCGACCTCGGCTGTGTCTCCCGCGTTATGGTGCAGGTTGTGCCCCTCGATCTGCGGACGATCGCGCAACAGCTCCAAGGTCGCAGCAGGCACGCCGGCAAAGGGGACGATCAACAGCTTTAAACTCGGCGGGTGAAGCAGGCTTGCATCTGGCCTGCCCTCGATCAGCACTTCGTAGTCGTGCAGCTTTTCCTGGCTGACTTCAACTCCCGCCGAGACCGCGCGCCGAAGATCCTCAACCACGTTCGGGCTCGGCGGATTCGGAAAATACACGCGCACACCTTGAGTTTGTCAGAACCATGCGGCTGTGCCTACACGGAAGCCGACCGTGCGTGGTAAGGTTTCGGCATGGCTTCGGACATCTTAGAGCGCGTCAAAAAGGTCACGGTTGAAGAATTGGGGGTTAAGGAAGAGGAGGTCGTGGAAGGAGCGTCTTTCCAGGAGGATCTCGGCGCGGACTCCCTGGATGTCGTCGAGCTCGTAATGGCTTTCGAAGACGAGTTCGGAATCGATATTCCGGACGAGGAAGTCGGCGATATCAAGACCGTCGGCGCAGCGGTCAGCTATATCGAGAAGAAGTTGGCTGAGGGTCAGAAGGGCGGTTAATGCCTGAGCGGCCGGCACCATCCGGCCGGGTTGTGGTCACCGGCATAGGCGCCGTCACGCCGCTCGGCACAGGAGTCGATAAGTTTTGGCCGCGCATGCTTGCGGGCGAGAACGCAGTCGACCGTATCTCCCATATCGACCCGGCGCCTTACACCACCCAGATCGCCGCCGAAGTGCGGGATTTTAACGCCGAAGACTGGCTGGACCGCAAAGAAGCCCGTCGGATCGACAAATTCATCGCTTTCGCCGTAGCCGGCGCGACCATGGCCCTGCAAGACGCGGGCTGGAAGCCTGAAGGCGAGGAAGCGGAGGAAGTCGGCGTCCTGATCGGCTCCGGCATCGGCGGTCTCACATTTCTGGGCGAGCAGCACCGGAAGATGATCGAGCAGGGACCCGATCGGGTCTCACCGTTCCTGGTGCCCTACATGATTCCGGACATGGCGTCTGGCTATACGTCCATCGTCCACAAGCTCAAAGGCCCGAACAACTGCGTTGTAACCGCCTGCGCCACGGGAGCGAACGCAATCGGCGACGCCTATCACGTCGTCAAGCGAGGCGACGCCATCGCCATGTTGGCCGGCGGCTCTGAAACACCTATCAACGAGATCTCCATCGCGGCGTTCAGCGCGGCGCGCGCAATGACCGGCCGCAACGATGACCCAACGCACGCATCCCGCCCCTTCGATGCCGACCGCGACGGTTTCGTCATCGCCGAAGGTTGCGGCGTTCTCCTGCTAGAAGACTATGAGCATGCCAAAGCACGAGGCGCGAAGATGTATGGAGAAGTGATCGGCTACGGCATGTCCGGCGACGCGTTCCACATCACCCAACCCGATGCGGAAGGCGACGGCGCTTATCGGGCGATGCGCATGGCCCTCCGCAACGCCTGCCTCAAGCCCGAGGACATCGACTACATCAACGCGCACGGTACGTCGACGCAGTACAACGACCGGCTGGAAACTCTCGCCATCCGGCGCGCACTTGGAGACGCGGCCTACAAGCTGAAGGTGAGTAGCACTAAGTCGATGATCGGCCACACCCTTGGTGCCGCGGGTGCGATTGAAGCAGTGATTTGCCTGTTGACCATGCGCGACGGAAAGATCCCGCCCACGATCAACTACGAGAAGCCCGATCCTGACTGCGACCTGGACTACGTCCCCAACAAGGCGCAGGACATGGAGGTCAACGTGACCCTCTCCAATTCCTTCGGCTTCGGCGGCCACAACGTGAGCCTGGCGTTCAGGAAGATGTAGCATCGGCCCTCCCGGGCGATGACTCAGCCGCCTTTCATGCCGCAATTCCAAGCTCGACGCTAGTTCCTTTCATCGCCCGGAGGGCGATGCTACACGATGTACACTGGAATTACCCAAGGAAGGGTAACGATGCCAGCCAAGGATGCGCAGGCTCGTCCACTGGACGAGCAAATACAAGGTTTCCTAGAAGCGCTTGCGGCGAAGCGCTCGCCCCACACCGTCCGCTCGTACGGCTCCGACCTTCAGCAACTCGCGGCAATGCTGGATGGCGAGATGGAGTTGAGTCCGGCCAATCTCCGGGCGTATCTGCGACAGTTCGGCAGCAGCCCCGTCACGAGAGCGCGCAAGCTTTCCACCCTCCGCAGCTTCATTAAGCATCTCAAGCGCGCCGGCGTCTTGGACCACGATCCCGCTGACGCGCTCGAAGCGCCCATCCGAAGGAAGCACCTGCCCAAAGCGCTCAGCATGAGCCAAGCAACGGACCTGCTAGACCAGCGCGCCGAATCCAAGTCGCCGCTCCGCGATCGCGCCATGCTCGAGCTTATGTACGCGGCCGGGCTACGCGCGTCGGAACTGGCGGGCGCAAACATGCAGGACCTCGACATGCGCGAGTGCAGCATCCTGATCCGCGGCAAGGGAAACAAGGAGCGCATGTCCCTGTTCGGAGAGATCTGCAAGTCGGCCATCCAAGACTACGTGCAGAGTGAGCGCACCCCACCGAGGGAAGGAGACGCGCTCTTCACCAACATGTCGGGCGGCAGAATCACGACGCGCACGATTCAGAACGTGGTCAAGCGCTGGGCCGTCCAAGCGGGGCTGCCTACCGAGACGAGCCCTCACACGCTTCGGCACAGCTTCGCGACTCATCTTTTGGACCGTGGCGCGGATCTCAAGACCGTGCAGCAGCTTCTCGGCCACGAGAGCCTGGCGACCACCCAAATCTACACCCACCTCAGCATCGAGCGGCTCCACAAGGTCGTCGAGACCGCGCATCCTCGGTCGGGCAAGCGAGCCTCCTAGCGGGCCAAAGCGTCTGATTCCTTGGAAATGGCTGCAGAAACACGAGACGATCTGACCCTGCGCGTCGAGCGCTTGGAGCGTTCGAACGGTCGCCTGAAGCTGATGTGCGCGGCATCCTTGGCGCTGCCCATCATCGCTATCGCTGGGTGGCAGGATGCCCGTCCCTCCGTGCCTGACATGCTGAGAGTCCGCAAGCTCGAGGTGGTGGACAGCAAGGGCGTGCCCATGGTGACCCTTGGCACCGGAAGAAACAGCGAGGGTGGAACCGTCACGCTTCGCGACAAGAACGGCGAGCGCCGCGCTTGGTGGACCGCCAGTCCCGAGGGATCCAACCTCGCCCTCATGAAGGAGAAAGACCCAAGCATGGACGGGTCCAACACGGCCGGCTTGAGTGTGTCTCAGAGCTCGGCAGAGATGAACCTGATTGGGCCGAAGAACGGCATGCTTTCGGCGACGGTACGAGACGACCAGCCGCGCCTGGATCTGTGGAGCCCCAAGGGTGCATCACTGTTCGCCGCGCCGTGGCGCAAGAAGTAATTTGGAGTGCGGTGCTTCAGCACGGCTTTGCGAGTTCGCGTGAGGCCAAGCCTGAAAAGCGGTGCTGAAGCACCGCACTCCAAAGAGACTGCTACCGGTAGTTAACGAAATCGACCGGGAACGTCAAGTTCAGGCCCTTCACAAACTGGATGGCCTTCTGCAGGTCGTCCTTGTTCTTGCCTGACACGCGGACCTCTTCGCCCTGGATCTGCGCCTGAACCTTCAGGCCCTTCTCCTTGATCTGCTTGATCAGCGCCTTGGCCTGGTCCTGGGGGATGCCGGTCTTGAGCAAAAGCTTCTGGCGAACGCTGATCCCGGCGCCTGGCTCGATCTTGCCCCAGTCGATCTGGCGGATGTCGATGCCGCGCTTGAGCATCTTACTGACCACGATGTCTTTGAGCTGGTCGAGCTTGAATTCGTCCTCGGCCACGAGCGTGATCTCTTCCTTCTCGTCGAGGATCTCCGCGGTCGAGCCCTTGAAGTCGTAGCGGTTGGCCAATTCACGATGGGCTTGGTCCAGCGCGTTCTTGACTTCCATCTTGTCGGCCCGAGAGACGATGTCGAAGGAAAAGTCTTGCGACGCCACTACTTGCCCACCTTTTCCAGATCGTTACTGGTGAGAAGCAAAACGTAGTTGGCTTCGAAGTTCAACTCCTCGGCCGTGAGCTGTTTCTTCTGCTCTTCAGAGATGTTTGCGAGAAACTTGTCCCGCATGCGCTTGGTGGCTTCTTTGTGCACCTTTTGCGTGGTATCGCTCAGGCTGTCGATGTCGATCTTGACCGCGATTTCTTCCTTGCCGTACACGTTTTCAACCGTGCCGACGAGCCCGGCCATGTGCTCGTAG
>JAXDKF010000302.1:0-4887 GCA_034667265.1 Fimbriimonadaceae bacterium | reverse complement strand
ACACCTACAAAGTACCAGCGGGCACGCCAGCGCCAACATCAAAACTTGGTGGCCCCTGCAGTGAAGACCCTACCGGTGGCCACTCATGGGCGAAGAAGTGAGTGAACGCAACGTCAGGTTCAATGCTCGAGTTGTCTATCTCGGTCCAACTACATTCCTCGTGGAACAGACGAAGTACAGCGAAAAAGAACGGCGGTACGTCATCGACCACCGCCCGGACGGGGACAAGATTGAGAGGCATGTTAGAGCGGATGATGACGCGGAAATAGCCGACGCAGTGCGCGCCGCACTCAGCGGTACTCTCAGTAAATCTCGTGGCTAGGGCGCTCGCGGAGCGGAGTGGCCATGGACAAGGGCTGAGAAGTGCACGCGACGTTACACGGCGTAAGCGCGAAGCGTTACGCGTGTAGCGTCGCTCCTGTCAGTCCTGGATCTCCTGATGATCCTGATTGTCTGGTTGTCTGGTGGAAGTAATGCCAAGGAACCGATAAGACTTCGCGACGCCGGTCGTGAAGCTGTAGTCGTCTGACTCGAGGGTCAAGTAGCCATCCTCCACAAGGTAGCTGACGAGCCGGGGGCTTACGCCAAGTAGCTCCGCGATGCGCTTCCTCGGGAGAAAGATCGGCTCCTCGGGGTGAGCGAGCTGGAGGTGGTGGGCGATGCCCGCGAGGAGACGCTCGTACCGATTGGCGATGGGGAAAAGGTGTGGCGACTGGAGAGCCGCGGCGTGGGCATCGGTCAACGGATCCTCGTCTTTTGCGTAGCGGACCTTGCGATAGGTGGCCACAAAGTCGGCCATCACCTGATCGGCATCGTTCCAATCCACCCGGCCGCCGATCGGCACGACGTCGAACAGCTCGATCGCCTCCTGAAAGAGCACCGCCAAAGGCGCAAGGACCCTGGCGGTGGAATGGCCCTGAAGGCTCTGGCGGCAAGACGGCGGAAGGCGAGCCTTCAGCGCTCGAGCGAGCTTGAAAAGGTATTGGTAATCCAGGTCGCCGCGGCTATGCGGGTCCATCTTCGCGGCTGTGTCCATCGTGGCCTCGATGCAGGTTGGGAGGTGGGCGCCAACGATCTCCAGGGTTGGGAACGCTCGCACCAGCAGCGCGGCGGTCTTATCGCGATCGATCAGGCCCGTGTCTTGGTCGATGGCCAGGTAGGCGCCGGTGTGTGAAGGTAGACGCATGTCTAGTAACACGCATGTTAGCTGATCGTAAAGCGCGGTGTTGAGGTGTTGGGGTGTTGAGGTATTGGGGCCGGATGGATCGCCGGATGGACGGGCCGTAAATCGTAAATCGTAAATCGTAAATAGGCCGAATCGGAGTTCACGCGGAGGCGGCGGAGGTGGCGGAGGTTCGCGGAGTCGCAGAAAAATTCTCACCACGACGGCACAACGATCACAACGGGGGCACAACGAGCGGGGCGCGTGATCCTATTTAGCCCCCTACCCAACCCTTCCCCCAGTTCCGCACAATGCCTCGGAACCAGGGGAAGGGATGCGCGCCCATCTACAATCACCCATGGACTACGTGAACCTCGGACGCACCGGTGTGATGGTGTCGCAGGCGTGCGTCGGCACGATGACGTTTGGCTGGGAGCCGGAGGACTGGGGGTCGTTCGAGGAGCAGGCACTCAAGGTCGCGCACAAGGCGCTGGACCTCGGGATCAATTTCTTCGACACGGCGGACGTCTACGCCCGAGGCAAGAGCGAGGAGATCCTGGGCAAGGCGATCAAGGGCAAGCGCGAGGAGCTGGTGATCGCCACGAAGTGCCACGGCAAAATGAGCGACACCGACCCCAACGCGAAGGGCAACTCGTACCTGCACATCGTCCGCGCGTGCGAGGCCTCGCTGAAGCGCCTGGGGACCGACTACATCGACCTCTACCAGATCCATCGGCCGCAGCCTTCCATCCCGATCGACGAGACTTTACGCGCGCTGGACTATCTGCGACGGGCAGGGAAGATCCTGTACGCGGGGTCGTCGACGTACGCGGGTTGGCAGCTCGCCGAGGCGCACTACGTGGCCAAGGAGATGGGCGCGGCGGGGTTCGTGTCCGAGCAGCCGCCTTACAATCTGCTGGACCGGCGCGCCGAGCGAGAGCTTCTGCCATTCACGCGCACCTACGATTACGCGGTGCTGCCGTGGTCGCCGCTGGCGGGCGGGATGCTGAGCGGCAAGTACCTCGACCAGAAGCCTTCGGAGGGCCGCTATGCGAACAGCGATCCGGCAGGCCGGCTGGAGAAGCTGCCTCGGCAGAAGTTGCTGCGGTTCAAGGCGCTGGCGGACAAGAATGGGATGTCCATGGCGACCCTCGCGCTGGCGTGGGTGGCCTCGCAGCCGGGGGTCACCTGCCCGATCGTGGGGGCTCGGTCAGAGCAGCAATTGGAGGAGTCGGTGGCGGCGTGCGGGATCCGGCTGTCGGCGCCGGTACTGAAGAAGATCGACGAGATCTTCGAGCCGGGGTCGTATCACATCAGCTACTACACGGCGGATTTCGGTCCGAATGCGAGGCCGAGATAGGGGCGGTGTTACGGTATTGCGGTGTTACGGTGTTACGGTGTTACGGCTCGGATTTCACGCGGAGACGCGGAGTACGCGGAGTCGCGGAGCGGAAGCGTTGAGTCCTGAGTGTTGAGCGTTGAGGGGATGATTCATGCGGAGGATTTAGGCTTCCACTCGTCGCTCTTCGCCTAAGGTGTGCAGCGCATCGCCGGTCAGTCGATAGATGATCCAGTCGTCCATGGGCTTTGCGCCTAGCGATTGGTAGAACTTGATGGACGGCTCGTTCCAGTCCAGCACGGCCCATTCGAGGCGACCGCAACCGCGCTCAGTCGCGATAGATGCGAGCCGCCGCAGGAGCGCTTTGCCGATGCCGTGGCCGCGGAGCTCGGGCTTGACGAAGAGGTCTTCCAGGAAGATGCCCGGCTTGCTCAGGAAGGTCGAGTAGTTGTGGAAGAAGAGCGCGAAGCCGGCGGGCTCGCCTTGCCATTCGGCGATGATGACCTCCGCGTATGGGTGGGCGCCGAAGAGGGTGGCGCGAAGGGTGTCTTCCGTCGCGACGACGCTATCGGACAGCCGCTCGTATTCCGCGAGGTCCTTGATGAACTGGAGGATCAGCGGGACGTCGGCCTCGGTGGCGTCGCGAAGGAGGAGGTCGGGCATGGAGGGAGTGTAGCTTGGGGGTAGGAAATGCCGGAGCGGGACGCTCCGGCTCCGGGATGCAGGCGGGACGCCCGCGCTCCGGGTGCCCGCGCTACGGGCAGGACGTCGGCGCTCCGGCTACGTCAGGCGCGCTAGCGTGAGGGCTTACTGATGCTTGCGTTTGCGTCTGCTGAGAACTCCGGCGGTGCCAACGAGCAAGGCAACGATCGTGGCGGGCTCGGGAACAGCGTGGAAGGAGAACGTGCCGTGAAGGGCTGCCGGCCCTCCCTCGGAGTGCTGCTCGAAGTCGACCACGAAATCGTTGATGAAGAAGTGGTTGGAGTTTGCCGGGTCGACAGTGTAGTCCAGCGTCCTGATCGTGAACGTGCCGGTAAGCGTATTGGACCCGCGATGTTCGAAGCTGACGTCCATGCCGGGATGGCCATCGGACGCAAAGGCGGCGCGCTCGGCGCCCGTGTAGGTCGTCAGAGCCAGAGGCAAGCCGAGGTGGGTGGAATTGAAATCAAGGGTCGCGTACTTGTCGTCGGCGATGTTGCTCTTCAAGAAAGTGAAGCTAACAGACGATGGAGGGCCGGAAATCGGGGAGCCCCCGTTGCCGAAGAACCACGTCGTGTCCGCGGGCGTGTACCAAACATCCGAATGATGACCTTGGCCGATGTAGTCGCCGGTGTCACTGTCCAACACGAGATGCGCGAATTGGGCTTGCGCGATCGTGCCGAGCGACATAGCCGCCAACGAAGAGATGAGTACAGCTCGCCTAAACATGGATGGTTGGAACCTCTGGAATTAGATTAATACAGAAAGACGTAGGTTTTTGCAATGCCTTTTGCACCTAAGTTGTAATTTTCATTGTCGGCCAAACGGTCGGTTGAGCGGCAGGAACGTGCCAAGTGCATGCGGCTTCAAAATAACCGGGCGAGTGCCCGGAGGAAACAGTGAGCCTGGACGTACGCGTTCCCAATCCCGACGAGCGGCGGGGAAGAGTCTTCAAGAAAGCTTTCTGGCCGGTGGCGGTGATCGCCGGCGTGGCACTGATCGTGGCCGGCGCGATGGTGCTGCCTCGATGGCTAGGCGTGCAGGAGAAGCTCGAGGCCGATCTCGTCAAGGTCCAGATTTACAATGCCGAGAACACCAGGACCCAGGTGATCGTGGGCACGCCTGAGCATAACGTGGTGGCTCAGCTTCCGGATGGCGGTCGTGCGTTGCCCGACGGCGGCCGCGAGTTCATGCTCTCGGAGATCATCAACGTGAATCACTGGCCGCGGTACAAGGACAAGTACGCGTTGATTCAGAACGCGCAGGTGCAGCGCATCCTTGGCGAGAACGTGATCGCGATCGGGACATCGCCGCAGAACCAAATCTTCGTGCGGATCCGGCCGGAGGCCAAATTGAGCAAACCTGAGGAGAAGGGCGCGGACATCGACGCCAAGTCTCGAGTGAACGTGGCGGGCTATCTTCGTCCCACGCCGCCGGCTGCCGAAGCGCCGCGCGTGTTCAACGTCGAAAAGCTGAACGTGGAGAACGTGCCACTTCCTCCGCTGTACATGGAGGCGAAGTTCGTGAAAGTGGTCAAGAACAAGCCGAATTGGGGAATGGAGTAAGGGGAAGCGCTAAGCGTTAAGTGCTGAGCGTTAAGCCGGTGTTACGGCGTTGGAGTTGAACTTTCGGCCGCTTTCCTCTCGGTTTCGGCGAGGTCTTCGGCTTCCGCTTCCACCATCTTCTC
>JAXDKF010000301.1:0-13645 GCA_034667265.1 Fimbriimonadaceae bacterium | reverse complement strand
GTCAAGTAGGAGGTGCCTGAGAGCGCCCCGTCCCGACGTCGTGCGGACCAGGACCTCATCCAGAGGCTCCAGCACCGCGCCGAGCGCGATGAGGTTTTCCTCCCGGTCGTCGACCAGGAGGATCTTGGCTCTGCTCGGTTCAGAGTCCAACGCTTGTGCTTCCTCGTTCAGTGAGTCTGCTATCAAACTGCGTAACCCGCAACCGTCCCTAAAGCGTCGCGGATCATGCCGAACAGCTTCGTCGTGTCCACGGGCTTTGCAATGTAGTCCGTAGCGCCTGCCTCCAGGCACTTCTCACGGTCTCCGGCCATGGCCTTTGCGGTCAGGGCGATGATGGGCAGCTTCGCGAATCCTGGCATCTCGCGGATCTTGCGCATCGTTTCGTAACCGTCCATCTCTGGCATCATGACGTCCATCAGCACGACCTCGATTCCCGAGGTGCCCTGAAGCGTCTCGATCCCTGCCGGTCCGCTCTCTTCGAACAGCACCTGCATCCCTTGGCTCTCCAGCGCGCTCGTCAGCGCGAAGATGTTGCGAACGTCGTCGTCGACGATGAGGACCTTGCGGCCGACCAGCTCGCCTGGTTTAGCTTCCCCGGTCGTAGGCGTCTTCATCGATATAGCCTGGGCGTTGGACTTTCGGCCGCGTCCGTTTGTTTTGGGCGGCTTCAGCTCCGTGGGCTTCTCCCGGCTCCTCAAGATCTCTCTCTTGGATTCGGGAAGCTTCTCTACACCTCGGTGCAGGAACATCGCCGTTTCGTCCAGCTGGTGTTCTGAGGACTCGGCGCCCTTCGTGATGATGGTTGCCGCGTACCGCTTGAGCTGGGCCTCTTCGTGCTTGGTCAGGTCCTTGCTCGTGTAGATGATCACGGGCATCTGCTTGTGCTGAGCCTGCCGCTTGGCCCTCTTCAGCACCTCAAACCCGGCCATGTCCGGCAGGGATAGGTCGAGCACCATGCAGTCGAATTTCCCGGCCTTCAACGATTCCAGAGCCTCCTTGCCGGTCGCAGCTTCGGTGATGTTCAAATCGTCCGCGCCAAGCATCTCCCTGATGCTTGTTCGCTGGACCGCGTCATCTTCCACGATCAGCATCTGCTTCACGTCTCGGTCGACGAACTCCTTGATGTGTGTCATCGCTCCCTCGAGCGCCTGTTGGGTCACTGGCTTCTCCAGGTACGAGATCGCGTTCATCGCCGATCCGCGCGAGCTATCGACCACCGAAACGACCTGCACGGGGATGTGCCTGGTCCTGGTGTCTCGCTTCAACTCGTCGAGGAGCTTCCACCCGTCCAACGTCGGAAGCTTCAGGTCCAAGGTGATGGCGTTGGGCATGTACTCGTGTGCCATCTGCAGGCCCATCTGGCCGTCCAATGCGACGATGCACTTGAAGCCCTGACCGCGCCCGATCTCCATCACAACGCCGGCAAAGCTCGGGTCGTCCTCCACGATCAAGAGCACCCTATCGTTTTCGTTGAGGTTGTCCCGGTCGTCTGCGATGCCCACCGGCCGCTCTATCCCTAGGACCGTAGATGCATCCTCGATTGGGAGCTCCGGCATTGGCATCGGCGGCATGTCCATATTGGGCGGAGATACGGTCTTCTCGGCCTTCGGCTGCACGAATGTAACAGGCAGATACAGCGTGAAGCTGCTCCCCTGCCCAGGCGTGCTCTCCACACGTATCCTGCCTCCCAGCAGCCTTGTGATCTCTCTGCTGATCGACAGACCGAGGCCCGTGCCGCCGTACCTTCTGCTCGTCGTGCCGTCTGCTTGCTGGAAGGCCTCGAAGATCAGGCTCTGCTTATCTGGCGGGATCCCCACGCCCGTGTCCTTCACTTCGAGGGCAACAAGGTCTTCGGCTGGCGCAAGCCGTCCATCGTCGAGGACGATATCTCGGTCCGCGCGCTTGATGTTCAACTCGACCTTGCCCTCGTGCGTGAACTTGAACGCATTGCTCAACAAATTCCTGAGGACCTGCTGGAGCCTGAGCGCGTCGGTGGCTATCGTGTTGGGAGTCCCCGGATCGACTTTAACGTCGAAGGCCAGACCCTTTTGGTCTGCCACGTGGCGGAACGAGCGTTCAACGTAGTCGCGAAGCTCGTGCATCGAGACATTGGCCAGCTCGATCTCCATCTTCCCGGCTTCGATCTTCGTCAGGTCGAGGATTTCGTTGATGAGGTTGAGCAGGTCGTTGCCCGATCCATAGATTGTATTGGCAAACTCGACCTGCTTCTCAGTTAAGTTGCTGTCAGGGTTGTCCGCCATGAGCTTAGCGAGAATGAGCATGCTGTTGAGCGGCGTGCGCAGCTCGTGAGACATGTTCGCGAGGAACTCGGACTTGTACTTGGAGCTGAGAGCAAGCTGCTGCGCCTTCTCTTCGAGGGCCGCTCTCGCGAGCTCGACTTCCTTGTTCTTGTGCTCGACCGCGCGGTTTCGCTCTTCGAGCAGCGCCGCTTTGTCTTCGAGCTCTTTCGCCTGATCCTCCAGTTCCGTGTTCGTTTGGCGGAGCTGCTCTTGCTGAGTCTGCAGCTCTTGGGATTGGCTCTGCAGTTCCTGAGTAAGGCTCTGCGATTGCTTCAGCAGCTCTTCCGTTCTCATGTTCGCGGAGATCATGTTGAGAACGACGCCGATGCTCTCCATGAGCTGGTCGAGGAACGTTCGGTGGATCTCGCTGAACCTATTGAACGAGGCCAGCTCGATAACCGCCATCATCTCGCCTTCGAAGAGGACAGGCAGCACGATGATGTTGTGTGGCGGGGACTCTCCGAGTCCGGAGCTGATCTGGATGTAGTCGTCCGGCACGTTCGTGAGAACGATGCTCTTCCTCTCGAGAGCGCATTGACCGACCAGGCCTTCACCCATGCGGAACTTGCTCGCCAGATGCTTGCGCTCCTTGTAGGCGTAGCTGCTGAGCAGCCGGAGCATCGGTTCTCCCAATCCGCTCGACTCGGCCATGTAGAACACGCCGTGGTGAGCGTCGACCAGCGGAGTCAGCTCGGACATGATCAGCTTGGCCACCGAGTCGAGGCTCTTTTGGCCCTGCATCATGCTGCTGAATCGCGCAAGGTTCGTCTTGAGCCAGTCCTGGGAGGCGTTCTGTTCGGTCGTCGCCTTCAGGTTGGCGATCATCTGGTTGATGTTGTTCTTGAGAGCTTGGACTTCTCCCTGCGCTTCAACCGTAATCGTTCGGGTCAGGTCGCCCTGGGCAACGGCGGTGGCAACGTCTTGGATAGCACGCACCTGAACCGTTAGCGAGTTCGCCATGTAGTTGACGTTGTCGGTGAGGTCTTTCCACGTACCGGCAACGTTAGGCACCTTCGCCTGGCCACCCAGCTTTCCTTCGGTGCCCACTTCGCGGGCCACCGTCGTAACCTGCTCAGCGAACGTGCTGAGGGTTTCGGTCATGGAGTTGATGGTTTCTGCCAGAGCGGCAACTTCTCCCTTCGCTTCCAGGACCAGCTTCTGCTTCAGGTCGCCGTTCGCAACAGCGGTAACGACCTTGGCGATGCCTCGCACCTGAGTGGTCAGGTTGGAAGCCATAACGTTTACCGAGTCGGTAAGGTCCTTCCACGTACCGGCAACACCAGGCACCTTCGCCTGGCCGCCTAGGATTCCTTCCGTTCCCACTTCTCGGGCGACGGCCGTAACCTGCTCGGCAAAGGTGCTGAGCGTGTCGGTCATGGAGTTGATCGTTTCCGCAAGGGCCGCAACCTCTCCTTTCGCCTGCACTTGCAGCTTCTGGTTGAGGTCTCCGTTCGCAACCGCGGTAACGACCTTAACGATTCCTCGCACCTGGGTCGTAAGGTTGGAGGCCATGAAGTTAACGTTGTCCGTGAGGTCCTTCCAAGTTCCGGAGACCCCCTTAACGTTTGCCTGTCCACCCAGCTTTCCTTCGGTACCCACTTCGCGGGCCACACGAGTAACCTCAGCGGCAAAGGAGTTGAGCTGATCCACCATCGTATTGATCGTGTTCTTAAGCTCCAACACCTCGCCCTTAACGTCGACCGTGATCTTCTGAGTAAGGTCGCCGTTCGCAACCGCGGTGGTGACCAAGGCGATTTCGCGCACCTGGTTCGTAAGGTTGGAGGCCATGAAGTTAACGTTGTCGGTGAGGTCTTTCCACGTACCGGAAACGCCGGGCACCTGGGCTTGCCCGCCAAGGATTCCTTCCGTTCCCACTTCGCGGGCCACACGGGTAACTTCGTCCGCGAACGAGTTGAGCTGGTCGACCATGATGTTGATCGTGTTTTTCAGCTCCAAGACCTCGCCCTTTACGTCGACCGTGATCTTCTGAGAAAGGTCTCCGTTCGCAACCGCCGTCGTAACCTTCGCGATGTTTCGCACCTGGTTCGTAAGGTTGGAGGCCATGAAGTTAACGTTGTCGGTAAGGTCCTTCCACGTTCCGGACACCCCCTTCACGTTTGCCTGGCCGCCCAGGATTCCTTCCGTTCCCACTTCGCGTGCCACACGGGTGACTTCGTCCGCGAACGTCGACAGCGAGTCGACCATCTGGTTGATCACGTCTTTGATCTGCAAGATCTCGCCGCGTACATCGACCGTGATCTTCTGAGTAAGGTCGCCGCCTGCAATAGCGGTTGCAACCTTGGACACGTCTCGGAGCTGGACCGTTAGGTTTCCAGCCATGAGGTTTACGTTGTCGGTGAGGTCCTTCCACGTTCCGGAAACGCCGGGCACTTCCGCTTGGACGCCCAGTTTTCCTTCCGTTCCGACCTCTCTCGCAACGCGGGTGACTTCAGCGGCAAAGGAGTTGAGCTGGTCCACCATCGTGTTGATCGTGTTCTTAAGCTCCAACACCTCGCCTTTAACGTCGACCGTGATCTTCTGAGAAAGGTCTCCGTTCGCAACCGCGGTGGTGACCAAGGCGATTTCGCGCACCTGGTTCGTAAGGTTGGAGGCCATGAAGTTAACGTTGTCCGTGAGGTCCTTCCACGTTCCGGAAACACCGGGCACCTGGGCTTGGCCGCCCAGGATTCCTTCCGTTCCCACTTCGCGGGCAACACGGGTAACTTCGTCCGCGAACGAGTTGAGCTGGTCGACCATGATGTTGATCGTGTTCTTCAGCTCCAAGACCTCGCCCTTAACGTCGACCGTGATCTTCTGAGAAAGGTCGCCATTCGCAACCGCGGTCGTAACCTTCGCGATGTTTCGCACCTGGTCCGTCAGGTTTCCTGCGAGGAGGTTTACGTTGTCGGTAAGGTCCTTCCACGTGCCGGCAACACCAGGCACGTCCGCCTGTCCTCCCAGTTTCCCTTCAGTACCCACTTCGCGGGCCACGGTGGTGACCTGCACCGCGAACGTGGACAGCGTGTCGGTCATCGAGTTGATGGTTTCCACGAGAGCGGCGACTTCGCCCTTCGCTTCCAGGTCCAGCTTCTGTTTTAGGTCGCCGTTCGCAACGGCGGTAACGACGCGAGCGATGCCTCGCACCTGAGTGGTCAGGTTCGAAGCCATGAAGTTAACGTTGTCGGTGAGGTCCTTCCACGTACCCGCAACGTTAGGCACCTTGGCCTGTCCGCCCAGCTTTCCTTCAGTGCCCACTTCGCGGGCCACAGTAGTGACCTGCTCAGCGAACGTGCTGAGCGTTTCGGTCATCGAGTTGATCGTGTCGGCGAGCGCCGCAACCTCGCCCTTCGCTTCCAGGACGAGCCTCTGAGTCAGGTCGCCGTTTGCAACGGCCGTAACGACCTTGGCGATGCCTCGCACCTGGGTCGTAAGGTTGGAGGCCATGAAGTTAACGTTGTCCGTGAGGTCCTTCCACGTGCCGCTCACTCCGTGGACTTTCGCCTGGCCGCCCAGCTTTCCTTCCGTTCCCACTTCGCGGGCGACACGGGTGACCTCGTCCGCGAACGAGTTGAGCTGGTCCACCATCGTATTGATCGTGTTCTTGAGCTCCAACACCTCGCCCTTCGCTTCGACCGTAATCTTCTGCGTAAGGTCGCCGTTCGCAACCGCGGTGGTGACCTTCGCGATGTTTCGCACCTGGTCCGTCAGGTTTCCTGCCAGTAGGTTAACGTTGTCCGTGAGGTCCTTCCACGTTCCGCTAACTCCGGGCACCTTCGCCTGTCCACCCAGCTTTCCTTCGGTACCGACTTCGCGGGCCACACGGGTGACCTCAGCCGCGAAGGAGCCGAGCTGGTCGACCATCTTGTTAACCGTCGTACCGATCCGGAGGAACTCGCCTTTGACCGGCGTGCCCTCGATCTCCAGCGCCATCTTCTGATTCAGGTCGCCTTCAGCGACCGCGGTGATAACACGGGCAACCTCAGTGGTGGGCCGCGCAAGGTCTTCGATCAGCGAGTTGATGGACTCGATGCTCGTTGACCAGGAGCCTGCCGCGTTCTTGAGGTTCGCGCGCTCGGTCATGCGGCCTTCGCGGCCGACCAGGCGCCCGACGCGCACGATCTCTTTGGCCTCGTGCTCGTTGAGAGTGGCGACGTCGTTGAACGATTTGTAGATCTGGCTCAGCACGCCGTTCTTGGATTCCGGCAGCCGGACCGAGAAGTCTCCGGCCTTCATGGCTTGGAGTGCATCGAGTACCGGTTGGAGCTGGGATTCGCTGTAAATGCAGGGGTCGTTAGGTTTAGTGAGCGTGGTGGTTCGTCTGGGCATTTGGACAGGACCTCGGGTCGCTTGTAAAAGCGGCCATTGTTGCGTATTCTAACGCAAGAAGGCCCAGCGGTCATACGTATTTCTACTAGACTCCGCTTTATTGCATTTAGCTTCCAGCAACCTTACCGATCTCCCGCCGCTTGGGCGTCTCTTTCCGCGCCTTCCTCACTGTCCGATTTGTCTTAGTTTTTACGCGCAATCTCCCACATGCTGCCGACTCACCAAAGATTGCAAGAAGCACAAATCTGCCTGCTGACTGCTCACGCTAACTGCCCACTGCTAACGGCCAGCGGCTAACATCCCGTCAGATGCCGCCGAAAGAAAAGAAAACGGATTGCGAGGAGCAGCTCGAACGGATCGAGGAGAAGCTCGATGAAATGAGCGAGGAATCCTTCCCTGCCAGCGATCCGCCGTCATGGACGCTGGGCGTCGACGAAGCGGAATGCCAAGACGACAGCGGCTCGTCTACTCCACGTTGATTCCAATCTGTCCGTAATATTTGGAGAGGCGCTTGCAGTTGTAGTCGAACCACTGCGCGAGGAACCGCGCATAGTCTTCAGCCGGCATTGATACAGCGCCTATCCCGCTCATGAGCGCCATGAGCACTCCATGCGACGAGGACGGATCCAGTACGACCGAGGCATCTCCCGCGAGTCGCCAACCCTTTCCGGAGGCTGAGCAAGAGCGCCATGTAACGTCCACTCGTTTGCCTGCGCCAGACCTAGCGGACCCCGCCAGATCTACGCGCACCACGGCACGTCTTCCGCGACCAACGGACGCCTGCCATTGCCATCCTGTTGGCAACCCGTTCAAGGTAGGGGCTCCCAATGCGGCCTCCTCTTTAACGTACTCATACTCGGCAATGAGTCTTCTGGACCGGACCTGCGGAGCTAGGCCAAGCTGCCGCGAGAGCCAGTGCCGGTGACCCGCCGCATCGATCGTGAGAGCCGCGAGTATCGGTCCTCTTGTCGAGAGAACGCCTTCCACGCGGTCGCCACAAACGATCGGCGAGATACCGCGCGCGCCCGCAAACACGACCACGCCGGAATCCTTGGCGCGTTTCAGGAGGATGCTGTCGAAGTCTTTCCTAACCGCTTGGAAGCCATGCCAAGTTCCGCCCTCGTCCGACCCGTACGGCGCCCACGCCATAGGCGAGCCCCACTCCACCCAGACGCCGGCATGGCGCACGAAATCTGCTGCCAAGACTTGGGATAGTGCGCCAAGCTGCTCTAGTAGTGGCTCGACACCTGGATGCAATGTTTCACCGGGCTTGTCGACCGGGCGGGTCTCGCGTTCGAGGAGAACGACGTTTGCTCCGCTCTTTGCCGCCGTAATGGCTGCTGCGCATCCCGCAGGGCCACCGCCCACGACTACGACGTCACACAACCGCGTTGGTCCTAGCCCAACTGCCGCCGACCGGCTTCGTCCAAACTTGTCGCTCATCGACTAGCAACGTCGTTCTCTCTGCCATTGCCACCCTCTGCCTCGAAGGTCCACCGCCCGAGACTGGGCCGCCATCCTGGTAAACATCCACTCTGTAAACCGTGCCCATCGGTACCCCATGTGCTGCCAGCCGGGCCTCATGCAGCTCGGAGTCTTCTGAAGTAAGTTTCCTGAACGAGTGCACGATCCAAGCGCGCTTCTCGTTGAATTTGTCAGTTCCCTTCACGTCTATGCCTAGGGCGGCGTAGACGTTGAGCATGCGAACAACCCGCTCCCGGTAGTCATCAACCGTGACTACAGAGGTGAGAAACAGGTTTAGATTGCCGTCCAACGCCGACCTAACGTAATCGCCATGGTCGAATTCGGCAAATTCCGCTACGTCTTGACCTCCGATTTTGAGCGCTTTTGGCGGTGCAATGCCGTCCCATGGCAGGTTGTTTGCGACCCCGAGCTCCGCGTCGGTCAATGGACTCACTGTGGCCCCTTGCGCGTTACCAAATGTCCGGGAAGAGTCGGGGGCCACTGCAGGCCAAAAAGTGCTAAGGGCGGCGCAGAGCTTCGCGTCTTCAGGAAAGGGACTTCCTAGGCCGTAAGCGGCAAGATGCAGAACTCCACCCAGCTCGTCATGCGACACATCCCAGCCTGGAGCGAAGAATCCCGCCGCGTCGTCGGGCATGTGCGAGTGGCGAGCAATATCCATGAAGTTCTTGCCGGAGGTCTGAACGCCCACTTCCCCGAACATGCTGACAATGGCCGTCGAAGTATCGTCCTTCGGCGTGAATGGGTGAGACCCGTCGGGTCGAGAGAGCTGAAGGTTTGGGGCGAATCGATCGTCGGACAACGGATCGGGCGGAGTCCCCCATACCTCGACAACACCTCGTTGAGCTAGAGTTGCCGTCCACTCGGTAAGTTCGCGCTGATCGCAGCGCGTGAAAAAGTCTGGCGAGGTAACTAGCGAATACGCAGCGAAGAATCCGATGACTTTGTTCCGAAGTTCTTCGCAAGAAGCATCGACGTAACCATCACCCGTAAAGTCGACATAGTGCAAGGCCTTGTAGCCGCCCTTCTCCACGCGTTTTCTAACGTCTTGTTTCGTATTGAGATCCGTCTGAGATCCATTGGCATCGACCAGAGTTCTGGCATGGATGAATTCCGGCGCCTTGCGGGCATCTCCTTTAGGTTTGATTCCGAATGAGGAGCCAAACAGTCTCGTCCCAGCCGAACCTTTAGGCGGCACATGGAATGTCAAAGGTGATCCGTCCTTGATCGCCGGCTCCACCAAGGGATGGGGTGAGGGCACAATGACTCCTTTGCTGAATCCATTCCGCGCGTCAAGTTCCGCGATGCCCGCAGTAAATACGAATGGAGGTTGACTTAACTCCGCGCCTTGACGGCTTGGAAGATTCAGCGCGTTCAGTTGCTTGTGTATTCGCGCGAGCTTCTCATTCTGGTGGTGCGCGCGCATATCCGCGTGTAACTGAAGTCCGGATAAGCATTCGGCACCATCGAATACTTTGTGGATTGGCTGCCAAAACGTTCTGTTCGCATCTTGCTCGTTCGGATTCTTGTCTTCGGCCAGGAACGAGGGCATCGGACAAAAATCGGAGGCGCTGCCTTTCCTCTGAAAGGCTAGGTACGTACTGAACCGCGAAGGCAAAACTCTAATCTGGGTCGGCTGGCCATCTACAAGGGGTACGAATCCTCGCAACCTTGGGTGGTAAAGGGCCTCTGCGGTGCCAACCCGCGCCACCCCGGTTCTCGAGAAAACAAGATCGGCGTGCTTTCGATGGCACGTCTCGATTGACAAGCGATACTCAGTGGCGAATACCACAACGGCGAGCTCGGCGCCTGCTAAAGCGCGTATATCCTCCAGCTTGGCTTTCCGCGCAGCGAAGCAGTAGTTCTCGACTACCTCGATCTCGGCTAACGTTGGGAACTCTTCCAGTAGTCCCCCGCCGGGCCGAAACACTACTCCAGGCGATGCGAACGCATGGTAGAGCAAGCTGCGCGCGGGATGACCGGGCTCGATGCCTCGCTTCCCTTCCAAGGCGAAGTCTTCAAACCCGGCGAGATCTCGCTTAATGTTTGGAAGCGGCTTCAACAGCTCCGCTTCCAAATCTGCCGCGGCGACGTTCAGACCATGCGCAGCCAGCAGCTCTTTCCAGCCTTTGCCGGCCAGCCTGGCACATGCGGCCCGAACTTCGTCGATCAAAGCCATGGCGTCCCCTAATGCACGTCTTGAACGTCGATCGTCGTGCCATCCGGCTGGATGTTCACCTGCGCGTAGGGAAACTCCGTCTCCTCTTCGTAGTGCGCGGGCGTTGGCGTGATCACGTCTGGGCGAATGCCGCCGGGCGCGATCTCGGTCTTGTTGAGCAACAGGATCTTAGGATTGATCCCCTGGGGGTTCGCCTTCTCCAGCTTGATCGTGTATCCCGGAGTCGGCATATCGCAGACGCCGTCGACCCTCAGCCTGGATGGGCCGGGAGGCATGAAGTCGTGGATCGCGGTCCAATCGTGGCAGCGGTCTTTCTGACCTTTGCCATATCCCTTGTCTTGAACTCCGGGTGAAAAGCCCGGATCGATGCCGCTTTCGAATTGCTCGTTATGCATTACGTTCTCCTTTATCTGGTCCGGATCGCCCGGACATTTACTTGAAGCCTTTGGACAGTTGCCCGAGCGCCGCAATTGAAGGCGAGAAGAAATAGCCACCGCCCTGCGTGAATATCCAATCCACCGGCAACTCGAGCTTGGTCTCCTTGCCTTTATGGCGGATCACGATGAACCGCTTCCGGCCATTCTCATTGGTTTGGCCTATGATCGGGTCGTGTCCGTTTCCGCCTTTATCGGCCAACTCGTTCGCGAAAGTCGGATTGTTCGCCCACATCCGCTGAACGAATTCGAATCCGTCTTCGATCGAGGTCTGGTAGCACATAAAGAGGAGCCCTCGACCGCCATCGACTTCTCCGATAACGGGTTTATCGAGAGTCGAGGCACTTGCCGCGCCAAACGGGATGCCTCTGCGGAGCAGCCTGTGCGTCTGCGTGGAGTCTTCCCCTACCCCGTCGATGGAATCGCTGGTGTCATCCCTCGGATACGCCTTCCTGATATGTGCGGCGAACGGACAAGTCTTGCCGTCCGGGTCTGCCTTCGAGGTGGGATGAACTTTGTCCAGGCACTGGCCGTCATCGCCAGACAGCACCTGTTCCGAGTCTTCGCGGAACTCGAAGTTGTTGTTGGCGCAGTCGTCGTCTCCGAGCGCCTGGTTGGGCGTGTCCGAACGCATGATGGGAGCGCCATCGCGCCACCGTCCGACCAACCGCGCCCCTAGCTCGTCGGGAGACATTCCAAGCTGGCCGGCCGCCGAGTTCACGAACGAATGAAATTCGCCGACCGCTTGGCGAAGCTTGCGGAAGACGAAGAACGAACCATCCATCGCCCACTCGGGGCCTTGTCCTGTCAAGGAGTTGGGACCAGCCGTGAGCTTGTCGCTGGGATCTTGCCCTGGATAGCCGAAGATGAATTCGCCCGGCCAAAGAAGGTCCTGCCCCGGTTTTCCTTGGTCTGGGTTGTTCGCGTTCTGCCGAGGGGTCCAGAGAGCATGCGGCTCGTCCGCGTATCGACCTCGGACGCCGGGCTGGGAAACGCCGTCCAGAAAGCCGAAGTGCTCGTGGCCCGTAAGTTGCCCGGGCAGCGTACGGCCTATTTCTTCTCCGATTACAGTGGCGCCGGCTCCAAGGGTCCGCAAGACAAACTCTGCTTCGAAGTTCGCGTCGCCCTCGTCGTCGCTCGCTATGATAACGATGACGTGAGGGTCTTTAACGGAAGTCCACTGACCGGGATTGCCTTCCGCCGCAGAGCTTGCAGGGTCGCTCAGCACGTCGACCGCTCGGGCTGCCATGCCTTGCTTAAAGGCCTTATCAGCAAACTTGCCTAGGTCCGGCGCTCCAAGCAGCTCGAGAGCTCCGAACGAAAAAGCGATGTTGATCCAAGTCGCTTGGACCGTGGGACATTCTCTTCCTCTCCTCCTCCGGATCCGCTTGAACAACCTGTTGAAGCTCAGAACCTCGTCCATGGTCGCGATGGAGCCCACAAGCTTGCCGAGGCAGCTCTTGAACTTCTTCGGGTCGGTAATCGAAAAGAACAGCAGCCGCTGAAAGTCCTTGCTAAAGCCACCAATGTTGCCCTGGACGTTCTCGACTGCGATGACGTCCTCCTCCACGGCCGGTTTAGAGGCATCTGGCTTAGCCGGCGGAACAGTTGGCGTTTCTCGGACGATGGGTTCCTGAATCATGTACGCAATAAGATAACACTATTCAGACACCTATGCCAAGAGTTCTGAGTACCTTTTTTCCACACCCGCTCGCACACAGCGCAATGCGGAATTCCTCGACACGAGCAACAAGGCGAACGTCGAACTTCACCCCGACCGCTAAAGCCGCTATCCTAATCGCAATGACCCGGCGACAGTTCATCTTCTCCACCGCCGCGACCATCGCCTTTCACAACGGCTCCCTGGCGCTAGCGGATAAAGCTCTCAAGTGGGCGTCACGGTCCATAGAAGACACAGCCCGAGACGAAGCGTTCTGGGCGCCGATCCAGCAGGCCTTCACTCTCGATCGCAACATTGCTAACTTCAACAACGGTGGCGTTTCACCCTCGCCACGTGTGGTGCAGGAAGCCCTCGAGCGCTACCTCGAATACAGCAACCAGGCGCCTAGTTACTTCATGTGGCGCCACCTAGAGCCGGAGATCGAAAGCGTGCGACGACGTCTCGCAAAAGCATTCGGCTGCGATCCCGAAGAGCTCGCCATCACGCGGAACGCAAGCGAGTCCCTCGAGACCTGCCTATTGGGATTCGATCTGCAGCCCGGAGACGAAGTCCTCACCACCGATCAGGACTACCCGCGCATGATCACGACTCTGAGGACGCGTGAAAAGCGTCATGGCATCAAGCTGGTCCAAGTTCCAGTTCCAGCGGCGCCGAAAAGCCACAAAGAGATCGTCCGCGCTTTTGAGAACGGCCTCACGCCAAAGACGAGAATGATTCTCGTCAGCCAGGTTGTGTTCATGACTGGCCAAATCAATCCCGTACGAGAGATCGTCGATCTGGGCCGGCGCAACAACATCCCGGTGATCGTCGATGGCGCGCACGCCTTCGCGCAGTTCCCCATCCAGCGAGACGAGCTCGGCTGCGACTACTACGGCTGCTCCTTGCACAAGTGGCTGCTCGCGCCTATTGGGACTGGTTTCCTTCACGTCCGGAAGGACAAGGTCGGTGGCCTGTGGCCCCTTATGGCCGCGCCCGACGAGATGAAGGACAACATCCGCAAATACGAAGAGATCGGAACGCATCCCGCCGCCAACCACAATGCGATATCCGAAGCCCTCACCTTCAACGAGACCATCGGCTTTGATCTTAAAGCTGCGAGGTTCCGGTATCTCAGGTCGCGCTGGGCAGAGCCCCTGAAGGATGAGAAGAAGGTTGTCTTTCACACTAATCTCTCGCCCGAGCATTCTTGTGCCCTGACCACGGTCGAGATACAAGGCATCGACCCCGGCGCACTCGCAGGCTG
>JAXDKF010000300.1:0-4277 GCA_034667265.1 Fimbriimonadaceae bacterium | reverse complement strand
GGCTTTGGGCGTTGATCGTGGGCTTGGGCGTCTTCTGTGGCTATGTGGTCGCGGGGCTGATTTGCTTTCACGTGAAAGCTCCGCCGGAGCCGAACATCTATGCGAGCCTGATCGCCCTGGTCCCAGCCTTTATCGCTGCTTACATCGGGGCGGGCGCCAAGTGGATCGCGGTTCCGGGCATTCGGAATCCTTCCACCAACCACGAGCAGATCACTTGACCTTCACCGCTCGCAACGCCACGCCATAGCCTCCGCCCGCGCGCTGGCCGGCTTCGTACCAGTTGTTGAGGATCATGTTTCGGATGCGAGCGAGCTTCTCTCCAGAGAACTGGCTCTTGTGGATGTCGATCATGTCCTGGCCCTTGTCCACGGTGTTCGTGACGTCCGGAATGAAGTTTGGCGCGCTGGTGTTGTAGAGGAGCAGCCACTGCACGCCATCAGGATCGGAGTCAATCGCTTCGAGGGCGGCCCTTCCCGCGGCCAGGTGATCGCTGTGGCTGATCCGCGGCCAGTATTCGGGGTCGAAGGCGAGCACATAGTCCGGATGCACGCGCTGGATAAACGCTTTCACCTGCTCCGCGTTGTCAGGTTGACCTCCCAAGCGTCCATCGGGACGGTGTAGGAAGATGAGCTCTTTGGCATAGCGGGAGGCCGCCGCCTGTTGCTCCGCCTCTCGCACCTTCCGCAAGGTCTTGTCCTGCTTCGCCCAAAAGTAAAAGCTCTTGTCCCCGTCGGTCATCACGAGCTGGTGGATCTCCGCGCCGGACCGCGCCAGACGCAACAGGAGCGGAGCTAGATAGAATTCGGAGTCATCGGGATGGGCCTGGATCAGAGCGACCTTCGTCCCTTTCGAAAACAGCTTGGCCGAATCCGGATCGACAGGAGGATTAGGTCCCTCCAACCGCTCCGGCGAGAAGTTGATGCGCTGCGGCTGATAGAAGTAGAAACCGACTATTGCCGCGACCAACGTGCCATAGGCTGCGATGCGGCGGTTCCGCATCTTTCGACGCTTCTCGGGCGTGAGGGACTCCCGTTTTCTAAACAGCCGCATTCGTCTGAGCATGACGCGTTTCGCGGGCCCATCCGTTCCTGGGGCTCAGGTCCGTGTTCCAGGTTTGGTACTGTAACGCATGCCTCGATGCGAGTGGTCGCTCTCTTCCGACCTTTACATCGCCTACCACGACCAAGAGTGGGGCGTCCCCTCGCACGACGATCGGCACCTCTTCGAGATGCTCATTCTAGAAGGGGCGCAGGCCGGGCTGAGCTGGTCGACGATCCTCAACAAACGAGAGGGCTATCGCGCCGCGTTCGACAACTTCGACGCGGAAATGGTGGCCCGCTACGACGACAAGAAGCGGGAAGAGCTGCTCCAGAACTCGGGAATCGTAAGGAACCGCGCCAAGATCCTGGCCGCAACAATCAACGCGCAGGCGTTCCTCAAGGTGCAAGAAGAGCACGGCTCATTCGATCGCTATGTTTGGCAATTCGTTGACGGCAAGCCGATCGTAAACGCCCTTGAATCTCTCTCTGAGATCCCGGCCAAGACGCCAGAGTCAGACGCGATGAGTAAGGATCTGATCAAGCGCGGATTCAAGTTCGTCGGCTCGACGATCTGCTACGCCTTCATGCAAGCCACGGGCACGGTCAACGACCACATGGTGAGCTGTCCCCGCTACAAAGAAGTGCAGGGATGAGCGAGAGCAGCGACCCCGTGCAGCGCTTAATCTTCGAGGGCTTTGGCGCGCTCGAAATCGCCGATAATGAGCGGGCGTTGCGCGCTGCCAGAGAGCTCCACGAACATTCCCACACCTCCGCGTATGAGATCGAGGCGCGAGCGCTGTGGGAGATGGAGGCCCGCGATAAGGCCATCGACGTGCTCAAGGAAGGGGTGACGGTCGCCCCGGAGCTGTTTGTGCTCTGGGACTATCTCGCAAGCTTTCTCTCCGATGAAGCCCGATACGACGAGGCCCTGCAGGCTTACTACCGCAGCCGAGAATGCCCCGAGGCGCCCGTTGCGGCGGTCGACTTCAACATCGCGGTGATCTACCAGCGGGAGGATCGCCACGAAAGGGCGCTGGCGCTTATCGAAACCATCGCCCCCACTGAAACCCTGCCTCTCGTTGTGCTCGAAGGGGCGCGCGCGCACAGCCTGAACGAAGTGGGGCGCCATGCCGACGCGATGGCGCGGACGGCGGCGTGCCTTAGCCAAATCAAAGAAGAGCACGAGGTCGATCCCGAGGCGGTCGCGCGGTTGTTGAGTGAGCACGCGTACGCGCTTTGGATCCTGGGAATCCACGAGGCTGCCTACTTAGAGGCGCACGAAGCCGTCGCCTTGGATAAGAGCAACCGCCGGGCCGCTTGGCTGATTCGCGAGATCATAGACGAACGCTCGGATCTTGCCAAGCGATGGCGAGTCGTGGTCGAGGGCCGATGGGCCCAGCAGTTCGACGACTCGGGCCAGGACTACGGCTTCATGGCGACCTATGTAGTGGTCGCCGACACTCCGGAAGAGGCGATGGAATACATCCGGCCATTTGAGCCGGAGGAAGTGCGCTTCACATTAACGCTGAATTCCGCCGTCGACATAGAGGACCAGCCGGATATCCCGAAAGGAGTTTACGAAGCTGTGGTCCCCTATCACTTTTTTCCTCTTGACGAGCATGAGACTTGAGCCTCCGGACACCCTTTCGAATGTCCGGAGAATTGGTTACTTGGTCCTGACCCAGACGAACTGCTCGATCTGCTTTCCGCGCTTGCCGTTGTCATCGGCATAGAGCGTCGCTTCATAGGAGTCGTCGGTCAAGAACGCGCTCCTGAAGAGAAAGCTCGAGGGCGATCCTACGAGCGTCTTGAACGCGATCATCACGTCCTTGTCCTCCATCGCGGCGTGCCCGAAGTAGACCGTGTCGTGGCCGTGGGCGTCCAGGTAGTAGACCTGCTTGGCTACGGGGTCCCAACCGAAGCGGGCCATCAGCGTGAAGGGCGTCTTGGTGTCCTTGCCGATCAGCGTCTCGCCAATGAGCGAAATGCCGTCCGCGCCGAGCTTCCACGTCGATTCCACGTCTACCTTCTCGAGCTTCGCGTGCCAAACGCCGCCCACTAATCGCTTGAGCTGGTTGTACGTGGGATCCTTCTGCGCATCCGCAGCCGTGCTCACCTGGGCTCCGGCGACAGTCGAAACCGCAACGACGATCAAACATAGAAATTTTCTCATCCTCTGTACTCCTCTTTTCCCGCGGGCGAGTAACGCTCGCCTTTCTCCAGATATCCCTTCAGAGCCTGCTCCATGATTGCGCGCATGCCCATCTCGAACATCTTCACCATCTCATCCGGGACAGCTCCCCAAAAGGTCAGCTCCTTCTTGTAGAGCGTGCCCTCGCCATCCTCTTCCAGCGTTTCCACTCCGAACGCGCTCATGCCTTTAGTCAAAGCACTGGCGCCGGACTGAGCAAGCTTATGAGGCGGATCGTAGTAAACGACTTCGCCGTAAATGGCGCCGCCCCCGCTTGAGAATTGCTCGCCCGATCGGCCTCCGACCTTGGGCTCGCAATACACCTTCGAGTCCGGCTTGTAGCGATGGGGCCACCAAGAGTCGAGCTCGCTCGTCAATGCGGCGAACACCTTCTCCCGTGGCGCGTTGATACGCATCTCCTGCCCGATCTTTACGAGCCGGAATGAACTTTCCATAGGCTTCTCCTGTATTCCACTCGTTCCCGGTTGCGTACCATCGTTCCGAGTTCCGCTTTCCGAGATCCGAGATTCATCAAGTTCTGCATATCGCTTCAAATGTAGGGCCGTCTCGGCCGCGCTCGAGCCGAGCGGCTCGACCCAGCGCTCGTAGATCTGCCGCAGGGGAATGGCGTTGGCGAAGTTGAATCGCTGCCTACCCTCGCGGCGGAAGAGCACCAGGCCGGCTTGCTCCAGGACCCCTAGGTGCTGCATCACGGCAAAGCGGCTGAGCTCCGGCAGTTGCCGGGTCAGATCGCCAGTCGTTTGTGGCCCTTCGCGCAAGAGGTCTAGCATCTTGCGTCGGTGCGGGCTCGCTAGCGCTCGCCAGACGGTTTCCGATTCCACGTTAGTCAATACGTGATATAAGTATCACATATGGGAGCATGGGCGCCAGCCCCGTAGAAGTGCTAGGTCGTGCAGGAGGCGGCACCGGCTAGGCAGAGGCGGTGCGCTCAAAGATGCTGCCTGCGAGCAGCAGGAAGGCCAGGGCGAGGCAGACGAAGGCAACCGTCTCAGCGGCCGGAACGGCGAAGCCGATCGAGACCACTG
>JAXDKF010000299.1:0-2825 GCA_034667265.1 Fimbriimonadaceae bacterium | reverse complement strand
CGATATCCTCGTCGATCTTGCCGACGCGATCGGGCAGCATGTCGTAGTAGCTGCGCGGCGCTTTGAGGAATTCCAAGCCTCGCGTTTGCAGGCGCGTGACGGTGTGGATGATGTCGTCGGTGCGGAGTGCGACGTGCTGCACGCCGGGGCCGCCGAAGAACTCGAGATACTCGTCGATCTGGCTCTTCTTTTTGCCCGCGGCGGGCTCGTTGATCGGGAACTTCACGCGCCCGTTACCGCTGGCCATCACCTTCGACATCAGCGACGTAAAGTCGGTCGAGATGTCCTTGTCGTCGAACGAGACCATGTTCTTAAAGCCGAGCACGTCCTCGTACCACTTGACCCAATAATTCATCTTGCCGAGCTCGACGTTGCCGACGCAGTGGTCGACCTCGACGATGCCGATGGAATCGCCCGGCTGGTTCTCGGGGCGGAACTGGGGCAGGAAGTGGCCCTTGAATTTGTCTCTATTAATAAGCGTATGGATCGTGTCGCCGTAGGTGCGGATGCCCGCGATACGCACGGAGCCTTTGTCGTCCTCGAGGGTTGTGGGCTCGTAGGCGGAGATCGCGCCTCGACCGGTGGCCGCTTTGTACGCCCAGTCGACGTCGTCGACCTCGAAGGCGATGTCCTGCACGAAGTCGCCGTGCTCGCAGATCTTTGGGGCCATCGGGTGGCCGGGCCGGACAGGCGCGCTGAAGACGAGTTTGAGGTCGCCTTGCTCCAGGAGGTAGTCGGCCTGGTCCTTGCTGCCGGTTTCTAGGCCTCGGAATCCGGTGATGCTGAAGCCGAAGACCTGCTGGTAGTAATAAGAGGACTGCCTCGCGTTATTGACGAAGTGGCGGATGTGGTCAATTCTACGAATCGGAAAGATGTCTTGCATCGATGCGGTTCTCCCTTTGGTGTGATGCCCGATTATACAGACGTCTGGTGAAGGATTGGGGGGCGTAGCATCGCCTTCCGAGCCGCCTGTTTAGAGTTTTCTGCGACCCCTCCGGGGTCGGGGCTGGCGGTACACCGATTCCGGTGGTCGTCGCTTCGCTCCGACGCACCGGCTAATCGCTGTCATCCCTTCGGGATGAGCCTGGGCTCCTTAACATGGGAGACTCCCGGAGGGTTCAGGCGAGCTCCTACGTCGCTCGCCTAAACCTGTACCACGGGCCTTTTTGCGTCCGGTGAAGGAGGCGACCCCGGACGAGATTTTGCAACCAGGAACGCCAGATTCCCATGCCTCAGGAGTCGCTCACGGATGACCTCCTCGCGCTGCAGGCCTAACTCCTGAGGCTACGACTCCGGATATAGAGCCTCAGGAGCTTGGCGTGGAGGCTCCGCTTGGTTCGCGTAAGCGGCTCCTGAGGCATGGGAATCTGGCGTTCCTGGCTAAGTTCTCGCTCAGGAGCTTTGGTTCCTGATGCGGCATTGATCCCGGGATTTCCCACGCTCGAGAGAGGGAAGGGAATAGGCCAAGCGGCCGACGAATTGGAGCCGATGAGCCGATTTGAACGGCCGACCTGCTGTTTACGAAACCGAGGCAGGCAGATTCTAAATCCAGGACTCGTATTCAAGGGGCCTCCCACGGGCATATGAGAAAACATCAAACACAGTGTCATAAATGGTGTCACTCCTCCACGGCCCTTCTCATGTCCTCCGCGAAGGCGTAGACGTAATACTGTTTGGTCGTCCTGACGTCCGTGTGGCGCATCAGCCTTCTTAACACGTCATCCTTCACCGTGCGGCTTCGCATGGCTCCACAATAGTGCCGAAGCTCGTACAGGCGTGTGCGGGGCACCTGAGCCCGGTCTAGGGCACCCAGCCAAGCGCGAGAGATGTTCCGGTAGCTGAACGGCGTTCCCTTCTCTGTCGTGAACACAAAGGACACAGATCGCCTTGGGAGGGTTTGCAAAACTTCCATGAGCTTTGCTGGCACGGGCACCGGCATCTTCCCTTCTTCGCTCTTGCTCTTGGGCAGCTTCACCCACCAGCCGTCTTCCTGTTCATAGAAGTACGGCCATGCGAGATGAATTCCCTCGTCCGGTCTATGGCCCAATGTTGCGAGGGTGATCCAGAGGGCTTTCAATTCTTGGCGGGGCTCGAGGTCTATGATCTTCTCAACGTCGGACTGGCTGAGCTTCCCGAACGTCCTGCGCGTGATTTTCTCCGGCAGGTCCGCAAGTGCGGCCGCGTTCTTCTCAATCAAGCCTTCCTTGATTCCGACGCGGTTCAGCGCCATGCGTAGGAAGTTGCGGCAGAGCAAAGCGGTTCCGATCTCGCACGGCTGTTGATAGACGGTCTTGTTCTTTTCCTGTCTGCTTACCCAGGTCTGACCCTTCAACATCAGCTTCATCATTCGCTCGACGTGGACGGGCTTGAGTTCCTGGATCTTAACGGCTCCGATGGTCGGGTTTATGTGGAGCCTTCGGTAGTCCTTGTATCCAGTGAGCGTCTTCGATTCGAGGCCCTTTTCCTCGCACCTTTCAATAGCGATTTCGCAAAGCCGGTCTACCGTCATATTGTCGGGGACCTGGCCCGCTTCCTCTCTCTCGCGGAAGGTCTTCATGCGCCTTTTAACGATGGCGGCGGTTTTGCCGCTGAACTGCTTGTGTTGGCTGACGCCGAACTCGTCTTTATAGGTCAGAACGCCTCTCCACCGACCGTTACCCAGTTGGAAGACCCCCATGCGGCTATTCTACGCGCCCTTTTTGCGCCACTGGGCGTCCACGATGGCTTGAGCTGCCTGGGTGCGGCGCTTTAGATAGTCGTCGCACTGTTGGCGCGTGGTGTAGATCGGCTTGCGTTTCGCCGGCCGATCATCTAGGAACATCCAG
>JAXDKF010000298.1:0-7806 GCA_034667265.1 Fimbriimonadaceae bacterium | reverse complement strand
CGCCGAGACTGGCGTTCTTTCAAAGCCAAGGAGCGAGCGGCACTACGGGAAATCATCGGTGAGAGGATCGCAGATTTGCAGGAGCATCCGGCAAAGTACACCGTAACCAAAGAAGGCTCCCCGCTTTGGAGCTTTGTTCTGGAAAAGATTGCGAACACAACACCTGCCGTGATGCTGTCCGATCGTAAAGTCGGTAAGGACGATTTCGAATTGTCCGAGCGGTTGGACGATTTCGACGCTCCCCCGAAAGCGACCAGTCCCACAACTCCTGCAACGCCGTCCGAGGAAGATACGAGCTCTCTCGATGACCAGCTGATGGCAGCCATCTCGAACGGCAAAGTCACCGCAGCGAAACGGCTATTGCGCAACGGAGCCAGTCCGAATGCGAAGTGGAGCAGTAATGGCATGCCTGCCCTGTGCTCGGCAGCGACCGCAGGAAACTTGGAGATGGTGAAACTGTTGGTTGAGAAGGGCGCAGACGTGAACGCCACCGATTCAACTTTCGGCTGGACGGCTCTTCAATTTGCAGAGAATGAGCTGCAGCATGAGGAAGACAACCCGGGCAAGTACCAGGCGGTCATTGGCTATCTGCAGTCTCGCTAAGCCCGCGAACCAATCTATCGACACGTCCCGCTGCGAGGCGTCGAATTTTTCTTTTCAAGCGATCCATACACTTCACTTGACTTCAGTGCAGGCAAAATCTCTTGCAAAGTAATAACAGTCGTGTTCAGTCCCGACCTGCGCGTTGTGATCCGCCACCTCTTGCTCTGACCACGTGCCCCCCTTGCCAAGTGCGAGGAGCACTGTGGGGCTGATTGGAATAGCTTGAACGCGGTCAATGGAGTCCGAAACAAGCAACTCCAAGTTATCCGAGCGAGCGATCTGCCAAGTGCGCGCTTCGAGCCCGCTGCGACACTCCTCAATCCACGTTGAAAGGAGTGATCCGGTAACCATCCTGCCGGGCACCCCGCCTCTTTCGTTGAGGGTCACGTAGTGCATCTTCTCTAGCTTCTCTCGGGCATCCTTGGGGAACGCTTTAACGGCAGACGCGCCTGGCAGTGGTTGATCTTGAATACGATTTCTTCGAGCCCTCGTCCTGGCACAGACCAGAGCGAAGAAAACGTTGGCGAGCTCCTGATCGTCTGCAGCGAGCACGTATGCCGGGTCCCCGATAATCCTCGCCGCAAGTTCCTGGAACTTCCCCTCAGGACCGTGGTATGCCTCCTCCGCCCGTTGATCCCAGGAGCGCCTGGCGCAGAAGTTAGGGTCGTCCGGTGACGCCGAGAAAACGCGACCGCTTCTATTCACATCCACCTTTCCGGAGCCGTTCGCGAATCGCACGATAGAAGCCCGGGGAAGAACGTGTTGGTTCACAGCCAGCTGATTCGGATTACCAGATAGCGGCTTCTCATACTTCATGGCTTATTCTGGTTGCCTCGGTGCGTTTACGCCTTATGCCTTCCAGGTCTCTCAATTGTCTCTAAGCTGGCTGAGCAAAGGCGAGACTTCCAGAGACGTCGGTAACTCAAAAGCATGCCATTGACCCTACCTGCACCTCGTCACGCCGAAGGGGTCACCGGTTCAAATCCAGTATGCCCATTCTCAAAGTGTGCAGGGTCAATCGCTTCCATCCCGGTCGAAGCTCCTGAGCAGGGCCATGGCCATGCCGGTGCGCAGCACCTTCGCTCGACTGATGCGTATCTTCTGATCGTCGAGCGTGAGGGTGCCGCTGATCTCCTTGCGGCTAAGCAAGGATTGCAGTGATGGTGATCCGGGAAGGGTCCCGGTGAATTGGAGCACGCGCCAGGTCCGACCGCCGATGGAGATGGTCGCGGGCTGGCCGACAACCCTCTTTCGGACCCTTACGAATGCGGCGGAGGAGCCTCGCAGTGGCTGATCAACACCGTCGATCTTAAGCTCGGCGAGCCAGAGCATTTTGTTTCCGGTTGGCCGCGCTAGGACGATGGCGCTTCCCTCGTCGCCGACGATGAGCTCGGCAACTCGATTCTTGGCCACGTCGCCGGTGAGCTTCTTACGCTGCGACGGCAAGTTATAGACCTTTGCATCTTTCGGGATCTCGACATGAAATACGGAGACGGGAGGGCGTCGGAAGTCGTAATCCCACACATCGCCCCATTGCCCGTTGTCTCGCATGACGGTCATCTGGATCGGCAGCCTCGCCTTGGGATCGACGATGATCTCCTGGTCGTAGGTCTCAACCTTGTAATTACGGTAAGTGTCTTTCAGCCGAAATCGATCGACCCGCCGGCCATTCCATAGGACGTTCCTTTCGACTGTCGGCGTCGCGCCTTGCCGGAGCAGGCGGTCGATTCGAAATTCGATCGTGGGTGGGTCCCTGCGCGAGTCCACCAGCACATAGTTGATGACAGGAGGATAGTGCCGGATGGTCAGGGTTTTATCCTCCAGGCCATATTCGTTCATGAGGCTCCTCCAAAGAGGACCATCCCGGTACGTGGAGTTTTTAGTTCTCTCCGTACCGCCATTCATCAGCCGGGTGTTGGTGATCGTGTAGTGCTCTTGCGCGTCGAAGGCCGCCGCTACCTGCGCGAGGGACACGGCAGGGCGGAGCGTCAGAGTGGCGATAAGCGCGATGGTCACGGCGGTGGCGAGAGCTGCCGGAAGGGCCCACGTGAGCCGCTTGGATTGCCTTGGAGCGCCTTGCAGTTGGCGCAGCAGCTCCGGTGGCGGCGCGGGCGTGTCCACCTCACGCAGGGCCTCTTTAACGGATTCAATCGAGTGCGGGTTCAACATGGGTTTCTCCATAGGTAGCGCCCAGAAGCTTGCGAAGGGCAAGCCGGGCGTGGTGGCATCTGGACTTCACGGTGCCGGCGGGAATACCTAGGGCGGCGGCGGTTTCATCCACGCTAAGACCCTCGACCTCGGTTAACAGGAAGGCAGCGCGTTGCGAAATCGGCACACGCGCCAAGGCGGCCGCAATGACAATAGCGTCGTCGGATGTTTGCTCTGGTGCCGGTTTGGGCGTGAGGAGCCGTGCGAGGGCATGCCGCCTGCGGTGTCGGAGCAGCTCACGGTACGCGACTTGGAAGATCCAGGATCTCAGGGATCCTTCTCCCCTGAAGGCTCCGACATCGGCCCGGACTCGCAGCAGGGTTTGGCTGGCCAGGTCCTCGGCGTCTTCTTTGGACCCGCCGGCGTGCCAGAGGTAGCGCAGGACAGGCCGGTGGAAGCGCTCGATAAGAAGAGCCAGAGCCTCTGTGCTGCCGGAAGCAATGCCGGACGCCAGCTCTTGGTCAGTCACGCTCTCATGGTGCGCGACAACGCCCGATGGTTCAAAGTTTCTTCGCTCCCAGCCCAAGGAGGTGGAAGGTCCCAGCTCCGGAATTCCCAATCCTCGTAGACTCGGTCCGTGCTCGCAAGAATGGCATTGGCGACGGCCCTCGCCGCATCGGCCGTCGCGTTCTCCCAAACGGCGCCTCCAAAGCCCAGATTCGGCAAGGCGGTGCTCTCACCAGAGGTGCTGGCCGACCGGCGCGTGGTGTTCCGCTTCTTCGCGCCTAACGCAAAGGCGGTCTCGCTCGAGCGCGAGGACGCGAAGCGGGCGCCCCTCACCAAGGACGAGAAAGGCTTGTGGAGTCTTACTACGGATCCTCTCGAACCAGATCTGTACGTCTATAGCTACATCGTGGACGGGGTCCAGCTCGCCGATCCCGCGAATCCGCTCGCGAAGTCGATCGTCACCGGCGGCAGCGAGAGCATCCTTGAAGTCTCTGGTCCTTCCCCGCTCCCTTGGGAGATGAGAGACGTGCCGCACGGCGTTCTTCACAAGCACACTTTCCATTCCGCGGTCGTGGGAGAGGAGCGAGCGTTCTGGGTCTACACGCCACCCGGCTACCAGCCTACGGCCAAGAAGAAATTGCCGGTCCTGTACCTCCTACATGGCGTCATGGACGACGGCACAACCTGGATGGGCGCTGGTCGAGTGAACGTGATCCTAGACAACCTACTTGCACAGGCGAAGGTCAAGCCGATGCTCGTGGTGATGCCTCTGGGATACGGTTTCGCCAACCCCGCTGACCGCGTCGTCGATATCTTCACGAGACCGGCCGATGGCCAGAAGTACATGGACGCGATGGCCTCGTCGCTCATGGAGGAAGTCATGCCCGAGGTCGAGCGGAACTATCGCGTGGACGCCAAGCCGCGCTCGCGCGCGATCGCCGGGGTGTCCATGGGTGGCGCGCAGGCCATGTACATCGGTCTGAACCACTCCGATCGCTTCGCGTGGATCGGCTCGTTCAGTGGCGCGACGATCATGTACGGCAACCGCGACAAGTATTTCCCTTCTCTCGATTCCAAGGTCAACAATAGCTTGAGGATGTTTACTGTGGCCTGCGGGACCGAAGACTTCCTCTACAAGTCAACCGTCGATTACCGAAGCTGGCTGAACTCCAAGGCGATCGAGTTCACTCCCTTGGACACGCCTAGAGGCCATACCTGGCTTGTCTGGCGGCGTAACCTGATCGACTTCGCCTCGCAATTATTTAGATAGGCGAATCAATGCGTACGGTGAGTAATCTTCCCGCAACAATGGCCGAAAACGTAGACGATCTGAAGGCAGTGGTCGAGGGCGACCAGGGAATCAAGTGCATCCGTGGCGGGGGTGGGCCGAGGGCTTGGAATGGCATCCGCTACAAGACGGGGATGTCCGAGAAGAACGTAGGCTCCAGTCTCCTGTCCATGAACGTTGCGACCGTGCCTCCTGGTGGCGTAGCGTTCGCGCACATCCATGTTGACTTCGAGCTCATGCTCTACATCTTGCAAGGCAAAGTGCGGCACGAGTACGGACCAGACCTCGTGCATTCGGTCGAGAACCAGGCCGGCGATTTTATCTTCATCGAGCCGGGCGTGCCTCACGAGGTGATCAACGTCGGCGAGGAGGACGTGGTCGCGGTCGTTGCTCGGTCGAGCGCCGCAGAGTGGGACAACATCGTCGAGTATCCGAGTAAGAGGCGCTAGGCGGTGGGCGCCAGGCGTTGAGCGTTGAGCCTTGAGGGGAGCCGAACGTCATTCGTCTAAATCTGCTGTGTCCAAGTGGTCGCGGGCCGAGTGGTAGACCCTGAGTACGTGCACACTTCGAGATTCTTCGTCCACGTGATAGATCACGCGGTGTGAGAAGTACAGAAGCTGCCGCAGTTGGATATCGAAGGCGTCTTGCTCATCGATGACTTTGAAGCGATTCGGCATCTCGCTCAGGCTCTCGATCACGTCGAAGAGCCCGCTGAGCCATTTTAAGGCGGCTTCGGGGCCCTGTTCCCTCTCTTGGATGAAGGCCGCATGGGCCTGGGCAACTGCAGTGGCTGCTGGTTGGATTCGGACCCTATGGGCCAAGGTCGGACCTGACTTTATCGAAAGCTTCTTTCGGCGACGCGCCATCGCCGGCCTTCATCTGATCGATGCCCTCCCTTACAGCCTGGACAAACCGAGCTCTTTCCAACTCATCAGCGATCTTCTGATAGCTCTCCGCGTCAAGGATCACGTATTCGGGCCTTCCGTTTACGGTAAGAACTTCGGGTCTGCCTGTCTGCTTGATCCTTTGCAAAAACGCTTTGTAGTTCCTCACAAAGTCCGACACGGGATGGATTTCCCTGAGATGGATCATTCATATAATATACCATATAATTATATGAAGCATGCCTAAACGCTTGCCTCTGGGTTCGCTAAAATGGGCAGTGAGGCCATTCGGACAGAAGGCGAGCTGGGTGGCACTAATTCTCGGGCTCTTGGTTGGCTGCCACGCCTCCGCCCAGGGAAGCAGGCCTGAACCGGCCAAGTCCGTCCACATCACGAAAGTGACGCCATCGAGGTTGGACGCTCCGGTCTGTGACCGGATAGAAGTGGCGGTTGAGTTGGATCGCGGCTACGAGAACCCCTTCGATCCCGATCTGATCTCTCTCGACGCGGAAGTCACGCCCCCGTCCGGCAAGGCCTTTGTCGTGCCCGGTTATTACGTCCAGGGCACGGCAGGCTGGAGAGTGCGCTTGGCGCTTCTAGAGCAAGGTCCGCACAAGGTCGTAATCGTTGCGAAAGATAAGGACGGTCAAGCTCGATCTGAGCCGATCACCCTCACCGGACTGGCCCCGGGCAATCCTGGATTTGTGAAGGTGAGCGCACGCGATCCTCGCTACTTCGACTACCAAAATGGATCGGCATTCTTCCCCCTCGGGGTTAGCTCGTCTGTCTCGGGCAAAAGGCCCGAACTTGCGTTGTTGAACACGATGCGACTCGTGCCAACAGGCAGCGTGCTTGTGACAAAGACTTCTGGAGCGTCCAAGATCGACCCGGATACCGCAACTCAAATCGAAGCCGAGTTGGAGAAGAACCTTGCGCAACAAATCCTTTGCCTGGAAGAGGCGGGAGAACTCCAACACAGGGGCTCTCGCCCCAAGTGGCCAGCCAATCCGTATAACCGCGACAACGGCGGGCCGCTGAACACTCCCAAGGAGTTCTGGACGAACGCCGACGCAGAGCGCCTCTACAGAGCCAAGCTGCGCTACGCGGTCGCAAGATATGGAGCGTATAAAAATCTCCTTGCCTGGGAGCTGTGGCGCGAGGTGGATACCGTCGATGCATACGATCGCGACGCGGTTCGCAACTGGTTTGACCGCCAGACGCAGTTCCTGAAGGAGCTGGATCCGTACAAGCACCTCATCACGACAAGCTTTGCCGATCCAATCGGAGATAAGAACATCGATCGGCTGCCAGGCATCGACTTCACGCAAACCCACCTCTACAACCTGCCGGATCTCGTTCCGCAAGTCGTCCTGCAGCAGGCGAAAAAAGCCACCTACTCCAAGCCGCACCTGGTCACCGAGGTCGCCGCTGATCGGAGCTCAGATCGTCTGAAGGAAGACTCCAGCGGCTTGCAGGTGCACGATCCGATGTGGGCATCCGTGGCCTCTGGGGCAGCCGGCGCCGCAATGCCGTGGTGGACAGAATCCTTCGCTTCGTCGAACAAAATGTCTCGGCACTTCTCTGGCGTTGCGGCCTTCGTGAAAGGCATCGACTGGCCCGCGGAGCGATTCAGGCAGGCAACGCCCACCTTTGCATTCCAAGAGAAGCCCCCGAGCACGTTCTATCGTGATCTTGTGCTAGAGAATGGCCCGGTCTCATGGGCGAACACCGAGTACAACCTCCCGCGCTACGTACGGATCTATCCGTGGGGAGTCCAATACGGCCTACCGGTAGCGGGCATTCTCCACGGACAGAAGCTCCACCCGAGCAAGTTCAACCCGGTCACGTTTACCATGGACCTCCGAAACCCTACGCAGCTCGACCTCACTGTGGGCGAGGTTTCGGGATCTGGAGGCGCATACATCAAGGTCACCCTGGACGGAGAGGATGTTCTCGGCCTGGACTTGGCCGACCCGAAGGGCCTCACCAACCAGGACACGATCACCAAGTATCGCGGCACCTACAGCGTCTCGATCCCTGCCGGCCACCACGTCTTGAGAGTGGCCGACGTGGGCAGAGATTGGGTCAAGGTTGGCTACCGCTTTCGAGACCTGTTACCCAGGAAGGGGCCGCCTTTGATCGGCTACAGCAGTGTAGGAGAGAGCGTGGTTGTCGGTTGGGTTCGGCTGGCAGACCGATCGTGGGATAGGCTGATTGTGCAGAAGAGACCTGTTCCACCCTGCCCTCCAACAACATTCGCTTTGAAGGGTCTGCTTGCCGGCTCTTGGAAAGCTGAGCTCTGGGATACTTGGGCAGGCAGGATCGTGAAGTCCATCAACGTTAGAGTGGGCGCGGATGGAAACCTCGCATTGAACC
>JAXDKF010000297.1:0-7618 GCA_034667265.1 Fimbriimonadaceae bacterium | reverse complement strand
GAGCTGCTCGCGGAAGCGATCTCGGAAGTGGTCTCGGGGGATTAGGGTGCGTCGGCGGTCGGCGGTCGGCGGTCGGCTGTCGTGCGGGTTTCCCCTCCCTTGACGGGAGGGGCTAGGGGCGGGTGAGCTCTTGGTTCTCAAGTTGGAGTTTTACGGACCCGATCGGAATGAGGCCCTGTATCCGGTATGTAGGAACCTCTTGGTCAACCACCCCTGCCCCCTCCTTCAAAGGATGGGAAACGGAGATGAGGTGCTTGGGCTCGTCCGCCGGAGCGGACCAGCCCAAGCACCTCGGACCTCGGAACTCGAAAATTCAGAGATGGCCGCAGTCTTTGGGCTGCGCGAGCATGCGCTACGCCCGGCCAACACGAGCAGCATCCTAATCGTAGAACCCCCCACCCCAACCCCTCCCCCCTATGGACCGGCACAATTCATCCGGCCAATAAGGGGGAGGGACTCGTGCTCGACTTACTTCCTCTTAAATACTTTTCGGAAGAGCTTCATGACCGGGTCGTAGTAGAGGTCGACGACGCGTTCTTTGAGCGGGATGATGCCGTTGTCGGTGATCTTGATGCCCTCGGGGCAGACGACCGTGCAGCACTTCGTGATGTTGCAGTACCCGATGCCGTGGAGCTCTTTCAGATCGGAGCGGCGATCGACCGTGTCGAGCGGATGCATGTCGAGGTAGGCGGTGTGGATCAGCATGCGCGGGCCGATGAAGCCGTCGAATTTCTCATGCTCTCGCAGCACGTGGCAGACGTTCTGACAGAGGAAGCACTCGATGCATTTGCGGAACTCTTGGCCGCGGTCGATGTCTTCCTGCATGACGGTCCAGGTGCCGTCGGGGTTGTCGGGCGGGCGAGGCTTGAACGGCTTGACTTTGAGCTTGGCCTTGTAATTCCAGGAGACGTCGGTGACGAGGTCCTTGATCAGCGGGAAGGTCTTCATGGGCTCGACGGTGACTGGCTCCGTGAGGTCGATGTCGCTGCACCTCGTCATGCACATGAGGCGCGGCTTGCCGTTGATCTCGGCGGAGCAGGAGCCGCATTTGCCCGCCTTGCAGTTCCATCGGACGGCGAGGTCGTTGGCCGACTGCGCCTGGATCTGGAGCACGGCGTCGAGCACGACCATGCCTTCTTGGATCTCGGCGGCGTGGTCCTGGAACTCGCCGGTCTTGCCCTGTCCTCGCCAGATGCGGAAGGTTGCCTTCGCCATCGGATGCATTATGGGAGATTCGTTGGTCGTTGGTCGTTGATCGTTGGTTGTTTCACGCGGGGGTGGGTGAGCGCTGGTTCTCAAGTTGGAGTTTTACGGACCCGATCCGAATGGGGCCTTCTATCCGGTATGTAGGAACCTCTTGGTCAACCACCCCCTGCCCCCTCCTTCAAAGGAGGGGAATCGGAGATGGGCACTTGGGCTCGTCCGCCGGAGCGGACGAGCCCAAGTGCCCATCCCACGTCGCGCATCCCACATCCACGTCCACATCCCACATCCCGTATCCTTTTCATCTTTCATACTTTCCTTGGAGCCACGCGACCATGGACCTCAAACGCATCTCTCAAGCTTCCGTTCCTCGCGCGTTAGAGCTGGGGGAGCGGTATCGGCTGCTGAACGAGCCGGATCAGGCGGAGAGCATCTGCCGCGACGTGCTCGAGGTCGATGCGGAGAACCAGGACGCGCTGCGGATGCTGCTTCTCGCGTTGACCGATCAGTTCGGGCATAAGCGTGGGTCGATCCATCAGGAGGCGGAAGAGGTCGCGGACAAGCTGGCCAGCGAGTACGAGCGCGCGTACTTCCGCGGGATCGTGTTTGAGCGGTGGGCGAGGTGCAAGCTGGACGAGGGCGTGCCGCCGTACATCGCGGGCGAGTGGCTGCACCGAGCGATGCAGCAATACGAGGAAGCCGAGCGGTTGAGGCCCTCGGGGGACGATTCCGCCCTGCTTCGGTGGAACACGTGTGCGCGGCTGGTTCAGCGCGTGCCTAAGACCATGTCGGAGAGCGCGGCGCACGAGATGCACTTTGGGGACTAGGCTGGAAGCGTCGGCGGTTCGTGTACGCGGCCGACAACTTTGACCCCCGGCCCGGTTGAAGTATCGCCTCACCGGAAGCCGGTCGCTGGACGGGCCGGGGGAGCGGCAACAAGTACGAGCCGGTAGACCCTCGAACCCCCATCCCCAACCCCTTCCCCCTATGGACGCGCACAATTCATCGCGCCAACAAGGGGAAGGGGCTCAGCCGTAAAGCAAGAAAATAGGTCTTTACAAATAAGCCAATGATTGATATAGTATTTGGTGCCCAGCGCCCTCACACCTTGCTCGATATGGATTGGGCCGGGACACCGTAAACGGGTCCAGCTTAGGATCTTCCCCCAAGAAGCCTATGAACTACGGTTCGTGGCGGGGACGGAGCTGCAGGGGTGCGTGGATTTGACCCCGGAGGAGTTCCGGGCCGTGCTGCACGACTATTTTCATTTCTCGCAGAACGGGGTCTCGCTGACCTACGACGCGCGGCACGTGGTGATCCGGATCCATGGGCATCGATGGGGCTCCGTGCCGGATGTCGACCTTATGCGGCTGGAGAATCTGGCCATGGCGGGCGACGGCGGCAGCTTCTGCTCTACGCAGTCGTAGGGGGCCTGTTGGCTGTTGGCTGTTGGCTGTCGGTCAACTCAGCAATCTAGCAATGTGAGTCCGGGTAAATGTGTCGCATGCAATTGCGTGAAGACGATTTCATTGCCGCGAACTCCTTGCGCGATGTCCAGGACCTGGTCGCACTGCGGACGGTGGACCTGCGGCGCGCCCAGCACGATGCGCTCGACGAAAGAGAGATCTGGTGGGCGCTGGAGGCCGCGCTTCGCCTGCTCAACCAGGCGCACAGCGAAACCGTAGTGATCTAGAGGGCGAGCAGCTCGGCGATGCAGAAGCCCTCCGCCGCGTCGATTTCGAACACGGCGACGCCGCCAACCGCGCCGTATCGTTCGCCGGTGGAATGGACGATCGGCAGCTCCTGGTTTCGTACTTCGTCGAAGGCTTCTGAGAGGGATAGGCACTTGGCCTCGTAGGCGGACGTGGGGCGCTGGTTGTGCTCCGCGTCTAGGGCGATGTACGCCTTGGCGGCGTCTTTCGAGCCGCAGACGAGAATCCAGCTCGAGCCCCATTCGGGCGCGCCGATGCCGAAGTGGGTGAAGCGGGCTTCCGGCTTTTGCCAGATCGCGTAGAAGCTCGATTCCTCGTGCTGGTCGAGGTTTAGCGGGACGTCTTTTGGCCGGACGAGGGCTTTGTCGACGCTCACATTGAATTGCTACGTGCGATGTGGGGGATTCATCGTTGGGCGTTTGGTCGTTGGTCGTTGGTCGGCTGTCAAAAATGCAACCACAGAGGCACAGAGGGTCACAGAGTTTTTCACAGAGTGCTTGTCGTGCACCTGTCGGGTGTCCGATAGTCGCTGAGCTTCCTGTCTCCCAACCCTGACGGGGTGGCTCTTGGTTTCGAATTCTGGCGGGTTCTACGGACCCGATCGGAGGGCTGGCAGCGCATCCATCGTTTAGGAACCACTTGATCAACCACCCCTGCCCCTCCTTCAAAGGAGGGGAAACCCGATTGCGGTGCTTGGGCTCGTCCCAAAGATAATGGGAGTTGGGGGATCTTCCGCTCTAGCCGTACACCCCCTCCGCGTCCGGGACTCGGCACCTCCCCCGCAGGAACACGCGAGTTGTATGTGGAGGTGATGCGCGCTGCAGGGGAGGAGTTTTGGGAGCGCGGTGCCGGGGTCGGTCGTCTGTCGGCTGTCGTCCTTCGTCTATCGAAATGCAACCACAGAGGCGCTGAGGCTCACAGAGTTTCACAGAGTGCTTTGTCGTGCACTTTAGCCTCCAGACACCTGCGGGTGGCTGCCGTCGGGCCCGCGTACGGTGGCGTCTGGAGGCAGCGGTATCCCTGGAGGTGGCTCATCGCCTGGAAGGCGATGCTACTGGAGATGCCGCGTGAGCGCGAAAGCCACTTACTCCTTTAGTATCAGGTGGACGACGTCTTCGCGTTTGAAGTCGGCGCCTTCGACGGGGATGGCGACGCAGAACTTGTCTTCCAAGCTTTCGATGCGGACGGTGCCGACGCGTTTGCCCTTGGTGCGGCCGAGGACGATGCCGGTGTCGGGGTCGGTGATGATCGTGCCGGCGTGGCTGACTTCCAGCACCTCGCCGACTTTCAGGCCGGAGTTGGCGCCGAAGTTCAAATAGACCTTGAGGGCGCCGTCCTCGTCGGTGACCTGCGCGACCTTGGCCTCCCACGGGATCTGGGAGGCTCTCGTGGCGATCTTTTTCACGGCTTCGACTACGGCGCGCCGCACCGCGAAGCCGAGAGGGCCATTCTCGAACGAGCCGATGCCGAACTTGATGTCCTCTTTCTTGAGATTGAGGGACATCGCCTTGGAGCCCACTTTGCCTTCCGCGCGGACGGCCTCGAGGACTTCGCCGGTGGCGACATCGATGATGCGCAGGTCGATCGCGACGGTGGCGACGGAGTTGACCACCGACCCAACGATGATTTCTCTTACGAGATTCGCGCCCGCGCCGGATCGCTTGAAAGATAGCTCGGTGATCGCGCCTTTGACCAGCACCTGCGCGCCGAGGAGATTGCCCGTTTTGGCGGTGGTGTTGGGGTCGGCTTCGGGCAGCGAGCGTTCCTTGGCCATGTCTTCCAGGGCGAGGCGATCCAGGACGATGAACCGGTTGCTCTGAACCATGGCGGTCATGAGCATCTCGGTGAGGCCCGTTCCGAAGTCAGTCGGCTGTTGGAGGTCCAGCGAGACCACGTTCGTGTTGCCGGAAGGAGTCGAAACGGTCGTGGTGACCGCCTCGACTTTCACCTCTAACGGCGCAACGACAGCGCGCTTCTTGGGCCCGAAGTACGGCGGCAACACACCTTCCAGCGATGGCTTCACAACCGCTTTGTCTTGCGCGAACGCGGCGGCACAAAGCATAAGGACCGCACCCGTCGCGAACGTTCTAACAATCGATTTCTGCATAGCGCCTCAGTACCGGTAATCCATTCCTAACACAAAAGTGGTGTCGCCGGGGTAGCCGGGATAGAAATTTGCCCGCCCTATATTAAAGATGTTCAGCGTCGCGGTGGATTGCCTGCTCATCTTGCGCTGAATCAGCACGTGCGCGTTGGCCCCGGCCTTGGCTTTGCGGAGAAAGGTGGAGGGCGCGTTGTTCACGAGGCGTGTCACGGCGGCGGTGCGCTCGCCGAAGTACACGCCGACCAGGCTCGCGTTCCAGGGTCCCCGCGCGTAATCGAGGCTGGCGATGGCTTGGAATTTAGGGAAGTTGGGCATGTCGCCGGTCTTGGGAACGAGGGTCGGATACTTATCCACGTCATAGGTGGGATTCACGAAATCCGCGCGCGTTTCCTGGAGCCGGCCGAGCAATCTCAAGGTCAGCGCATCGGTCAGCGAGCGGGTGTAGCGTTGCTCGATTCCGGAGGCTTCGCCTTCCCGCACGGGGGTGAGAATGAGCGTGGTGGCGAGGCGGGGGTCGGCGCCTTGGCTGTTCACGTCGTTGAGCTTGCGATGGAAGAGGATCGTCTCAGTCCGCGTGTTGACCGTTTGATCGCCGGTGATCTGGAGCTCGATGTCGATCATCTTGCTCTTCGCGCCTTCCAACGTTGGGTTTCGGTTGAAGTTTGTGGTGGTGAAGAGATTTCTGTCGATCGGGTTGTCCTGCGGGTTTTCCGCGACGGCGTCGAGCGGGATGAGATTAGAAACCGAATCGTTGAAGCGTGGAGTCACTCGCAGATGGATGGCGCCTCCGTTTCCGCGCCTGAGGCCCAGATCGATCAGCGGCTGGAATTGGCGACTGCCCGCCGCGCCTCCGGCCATGGCGCCCCAGGTCAGATCGACCGGACCGAACAGCGGTCGCCGGTTGATGGCGTAGGCGGTCCAGACCCTGGTGGTGCCGTTGCCAAGAACTTGTTCGTTGGGTTGGATGGGGCGAGGACCGGCGCCTGATCGGCGCAAGGTCGCATGAGTGCCTCCGATCTGTAGTAGAGAGGTTGCGGTGAGATTGACGTCGTAGCGAAATTCGCCCAGCCATTCGCTGTCCTTGAGCGTTTCCTGCATCGGATCGGTGGACGAGGTTTTCACATGGAGGTCGGCGGTTCGATAGCTGGAGTGCAGCCAGAGCGTTCCGTTACCCCCGAAGGTGAAGGGCTTCAGCCACATGGCTTGCGTCTGCGTAAAGCGGTGCCTGGCATTTGGAGAGGGACTGAGATTGACGACGGTGCTCTCCGCGCCGGGACGGCCGCCGCTCGCGTTCACGTGGAGGCCGTGCAACGCGCCGAGGCCGCTTGAATGGGTGAGCTCGAACACACCCGATTGCTGCGAGCCGTTGGATCGGCCCTCCACGATCTGCCGGTTGAAATACGCTTGAAACCTCGTGGCGCTTCCGAGTCCGTGAAAGCTGCGGTCGAGGAGATTGAGGTGGCCCTCGCGTGGGTTTCCGGCGAGCCCACTTCCCTCCCCCGCGCGGCGGACGAGCTTGGAATCGACGGCCACTTGCGGGCCGGCGCTCAGGGCTTGGGCGAGGGCCCTTTCCGCTTCTCTTAGGCGGCCGCGGGAGGTGTCCATCTGCGCCTTGAGCATGAGCGCGTAAGGGTGTGAAGGATCGCGGTCGAATGCGTCTTTGAGTGCGTCGTCCGCGCGCTCGATGCGGCCGAGTTTGAATTGGGATTCTGCGAGCAGGGCGAATGCGAGAGGGGTCTTTTCGCCGAGATTCATGGCGAGCCTCAGGTCCTTCTCGGCGAGCTCCGGCTTGTCGGCTTCGAGGGCGAGCTGGGCGCCGTTGACCCATGGCATGCCCCAGTCGGAGCGGAGGGTGGCGGCGCGATCGGTGTCGGCGGTGGCGTCGTCGGTGCGGCCGAGAAGCATGCGGGCCGCGCCTCGGTTGTTGTACGCCTCCGCTTCTCCGGCATCGAGGGCGATGGCGGCTTTGAGCAGCCGGAGTCCGCGGGTGAGGGCTGTGCCGTTTAGGCCGGTTGGCGTGGTCTTTCCTGGTCCGGCTTCTATCTCTCCGGTGAACGCTTTTTCTGCCGCGGTCGCATCGCTGAGGGCGAGCTCGACGACTCCGAGCATGTGCCAGGCGGTTGCGCTTTTTGGCTCGGCTGCGGTTAGAGCTTGGAGGGATTTGCGGGCTGCTTTGAGGTTTCCCGAGTTGACCTGCGCGAGAGAGTCCTCTAAGGTTTGGGCGTGGGCGGAGGCGGTCAAGAGGAGGAGGGCGAGGGGCAGGGCGATCGGTTTCATTTTTGGGTCAGTCGTTGGTCGGTGCGCGTTTGGCGTTGATCGCTGGGAGCGTCTATAGCCTCCAGACACCTGCGGGTGGTCGGCGTTGGGCCCGCGCAGGGTGGCGTCTGGAGGCAGCGGAGTCCGTCATAACCCCCCACCCCAGCCCCTCCCCCCTGTAGCGCACGAACATCGCGACAAGGGGGAGGGGCTTCGTGAATCCTTCATTAGCTGTGGTTGATGGTGAACCAGATCTCCGCCTTGTCATCGTTGCCCGCGCCGACGACGTGGATCTCGTTGCCGCGGGTGCCGACCGCGTCTCCGCCGATTGCGCCGGTTTGCA
>JAXDKF010000296.1:0-3819 GCA_034667265.1 Fimbriimonadaceae bacterium | reverse complement strand
ATTCATCTAGTTCGATTCGCGATCTAACGCGGCAATTGCTGGCTCTGGAAGCAGCCGACCAGGAAGCCGCGCATCCGCACCTGCACGAAGCACTGCGGGTATGCGAAAAGTTGCGAATCTCCCTCACGAAATTCGTAGGCGAGGCTGGCTTCGCCGCGCTAATGAAGAGGAGTCTTGCCTTGGCGAAAGCCGACATTCCTGCGCTGCAAGCGGTGACGGCGACCGACGATGGCACTCTCGAAGGGCTTGAAGCGGTCCTTGCGGACCGAGAGAATGGAGGAGACGAGGGGGCCGAGGCGATTACGGTCCACCTGCTGAAGTTGCTCGTCACGTTCGTCGGCGAGCCCCTTGCCCTGCTTTTCGTAAGAGAGGCGTGGCCCGATGCATCGTTGACTCTGTAAACATTCAAGGAACTACCTATGAGCACGCGCAACAATGATCAAGGGTCCCGGAGGGTCAAGATCCGTCAACTGCCGACCGGCGTGCCGGGGCTGGACGAGATCCTTGGCGGTGGGCTTCCCGAGTACTCGTTCAACATCATCGCGGGGGCTCCTGGATGCGGTAAGACCACTTTCGCGCATCAAGTGGTATTCGCAAATGCCACCCCAGAGGCGCCGGCCCTGTATTTCACGGTCTTGGGCGAGCCGGCGATCAAGATGCTGCGCTACCAGCAGCAGTTCGCCTTTTTCGATGAATCCAAGCTGGACGGCGCGATCCGGTTCGTCAATCTCAGCCAAGTGGTCTTGGATCAAGACATGGGCGCCGTCCTTGATAGGATCACGAAGGAGGTTGAGGCATCCAACCCAAAGATCGTCGTGGTCGATTCATTCCGGACCGTCATTCGGAAGGTGCAATCCACCGGGGCCGAAGCGGATCTCCAAGGGTTCATTCAGCGCCTTGCGCTTCACTTAACCAGTTGGCAGGCAACGACCTTTCTCATTGGCGAGTACGCGGAGTCGGAGTTGCGCGACAACCCGGTTTTCACAGTAGCAGACGGCCTGTTCTGGCTCATGCAGAGCGCTGAGCGGAGCTCTATCGTGCGCAAGATGCAGGTCATGAAGCTCAGGGGTCAGGAGTCGGTGCCCGGCCTCCACACATTTCGTATTACCGATCGTGGCCTTCAGGCCTTTCCGCGCACCTTTGGCCTAGCAGGCGGCACAGACCAGAAGAAGGGCCCCAGCCGTCTGTCGTTCGGCATTCCGGAATTGGATCGATTAATGGGCGGTGGCATCCCCGAGGGCGACAGCCTCCTGCTCGCGGGTCCTTCCGGATCGGGCAAGTCGACGCTGGCATCGCAGTTCATCGCTGAGGGTCTGAAGCGGGGCGACCGTGCCGTCATCGCGATCTTCGAGGAGCTCCCGGCTCAATACACGGAGCGAGCATCTAAGTTCGGCATGGACTTCCAGAAGCCTCAGGAGGACGGAACACTCAAGATCATTTACATTCGCCCCCTCGACCTTTCGGTGGACGAGACGGTGCATGCGGTCATTGAGGCGGTCAAGGAGGTCGGAGCAAGGCGAGTCGTGCTTGATTCCCTCGTGGGCTTCGAGATGGCGCTTGCGCCAGAGTTCCGCCACGAGTTTCGCGAGTCGTTGTACCGGATGATCGCCGCGATCACGCGGCTTGGCGTAACGGTGGTTAGCACCGTGGAGGTCGAAGAGAACTTTACTTCGATGGGCCTGAGCAATTACGCCATCTCGTTCCTTAGCGACGATATCGTGCGCCTCCGTTATGTATCCATAAACGGCCAGCTCCGCAAGATGATGTTGGTCGTAAAAATGCGCCGCAGCGGGCATAGCATAGACATGTGCGAATACAACATCACGTCCGAGGGATTAGCAATCGGCGAGCCGCTTCGCGGATTTCAGGGTCTCACCAGCGGCATCCCCGGCCCCTGGTTGGTTCAAGCAGACGCGTCATCTTTGCCTAAGTTAGTGGAAGGGGTGCTCGATGAATAGCTCGCGAGAGACGACTCCAGAAATGCCCGGCGACGAGCCAGGCCGGCGGCTCAAGGTGATCAACGAGGCGCTTCTCGTTTCCTCGATTCGGCAGCACGAGTTGACGGAGGAGGCGCAGCGAGCGCTCGTTGCCTTGCGCGAGAGCGAGGAGCGGCTACGGTTCGTCATGGACTCGGCTCCCCAAATGTTTTTCACCGCCGTTCCAGGCGGAGACGTGGACTACTTCAACTCGCAGTGGATGGACTACACGGGTCTTTCGTTCGCCAAATTGCGGGGATGGGGCTGGAGGCGGGCCATCCATCCAGAAGATCTGGACGAGAACGTCCGCCTTTGGCAACACTCCCTCGACACGGGCGAGTCGTTCTATTTCGAGCATCGCTTGCGTCGAGCGGATGGCGAGTATCGCTGGCACGTCACCCGGGCCCACGCCATGCGGGACGAGAAGAAGCGCATCCTCATGTGGGTCGGCTCGAACACGGATATCCAATCGCAAAAGGAACAGGAAGAAGAGCTGGAGGTGAGGGTGAACGAAAGGACGGCCGATCTCGAGAAGGCAAATCAGGAGATGGAGGGCTTTACCTACACCGTGGCCCACGACTTGCGAGCCCCGTTGAGAGCCATCGTTTCAAACAGCAGGATGTTGGCTCAGGAATTGGAAAGCAAGCTATCGCCGGAGCACACCAAAATGCTGAACAGGCAAGCCTTCAACGCGAACAAGCTGGCAGCGATCATCGACGAACTTCTCAAATACTCCCGGCTCGTCCGGCAGCAGCTCGTGCGGAGCATTTTCGACCTTAGTCAAATGGCGCGAGTCATCGCGGCTGAGCTGCTTCAAGAATATCCCGCGAGCGCTACCTTCGACATCCAGAATGGGATGGTCGCGTCTGCCGATCCCCAACTCGTCCAGTTCTTGATGACCAACTTGATGGAGAATGCCTGCAAGTTCTCACCCAATGGCGGCAAGATCAAAGTGGGGGTCAAGAACGAGAAGGGAGTGGAAGTTTTCTTCGTGCGGGACAAAGGGATCGGCTTCCACATGGACTACGCGCACAAGGTGTTCCAGCCTTTTGAGCGCCTGGTTACGGAAGATGAGTTCCCTGGCACGGGGATCGGCCTGGCGAACGTCCAGCGGATCGTAACGCGCCACGGCGGGCGGGTCTGGGTCGAGAGCAAGGTCGGGAAAGGTACGACATTCTATTTCACCTTAGAGTGAGCCTAGGCTGTCGCGGGCTCCGAAGGTATCCTCACGCCTTGCGTCGGGGCGTGGCGCAGTTTGGTAGCGCGCTTCCATGGGGTGGAAGAGGCCATGGGTTCGAATCCCGCCGCCGCTGCGAGCGGGAAAGATGAGCTCGCCGGTTCAGTGCTCCGGGCCGGGGTCGATTTGCCTGGGCCTCGCCCTTCACGTACGAGACAAGCTGCACGCCATCGCGAACTCAAATCCGCCAGCCGACCCTGAACTGGACCAGAGCTTGGCGGGCTGTCACTCCGATACTTTAACTGCCATACGTGATCTCAGAGCGCACTCGTCAACTTTGGCGGACCCCTATGTAAGTAATGGATGTTTGGGCAAAGAGAGTAAGAAGGACCGCGCTGAGATCCAATCTTGATCTGCTCGGATTCAGCTATTTCGCAATAACATTTTAATTTCCATTGTAGAAAAGTCCTTGGCGTTCGGCCTTGACCTGTGATAAACACTGGTATGCGTCGTTCACGAACCGGTCTAGTCTTGCGAAGTCTTCTGAATCTATCAGTAACCTCACTGGGCTACCTCCTTCTGCCTCTTGGCCTTATCCTGGGCACCGGATTTAGCGGCTACCAAGTTAGGCCCGGTGTTATTCGGGCCTTTACAGATCCAGTGGGA
>JAXDKF010000295.1:0-3794 GCA_034667265.1 Fimbriimonadaceae bacterium | reverse complement strand
CGGGAGTCAGATTGCGTGGCCAGTTCGGAACCATCAACCTCGACAAGCTGACCTCGGTCACATCGTCTTTTGCCCTTCATCAGCGTTGGGGAACAACCAGCGGCCCCGCAACCTATGGCAGCCTCGGAATTGTGAGGCAAATGGGTTGGGGCAGCATGAATCTCAATTACGACTATGCGGCGGACGATTCCTTAGCGTCTACGCTGGCTGGCGGCAAACACCGCCTGTCCATGGAAGGCAACTACGAAGTGGGCCGCATGAGCGTCAATCTATTCGCGTCGAAGAGCCTCGATGCGGACTGGTCCAGCTACTACGGAGATTTGTCTTATCAACTGTCAGGCTTGTACAGAGTGTCCGCAGCCTATACACTGGATAAATATCTGGCGGACACCAGCTTGGACTACAACTTCATGCTGTCCTACCGCTTGGGAGTACGAGAGCTGGGTCTAACGTGGTCGCGAAAGACTCGTCGTGTCGGTCTTGAGATTCTTGGCGCGCGCTTCTAGCGTATTAACCTTCCTCGTCCTGGTCTGTTGCGTTTCCGCGCAGACCTTTGGCCGTTTTGGTTACAAGCCCATGGGCTCGGTGCCGGGGTGGACGATCGACCGAGAGGGCTTCCGAGCCGTGCATCCTGGTGCCGACCAGTTCAAGTATTCCGTCCCGGCGGCGGATTGGAAGCCAACGTCGACGTCCGCGTATGCCCAAACGGTTTCGCTCGGCGTCGGTGCCGAAGGCAGCCCCTCGGAGCTTCGCATGGACCTCATGTCGCCCGGGTTCTCGCTGTACTTTCCCAACGGTCTCGATCTTAAGCTGTCTTCCGCCGAAGCGCCTTTCCTTTCTTGGGGTGAAGGCAGCGTTGGCGAGACCGTGCCTACCCCTGCGGCCCCGTGGATATTGGTGTCGTTTCGCACAAAGCAGCCCCCGGTCGTCCTTGTCTTTCCCGAAGGTTCGCAAGCTCTAGTTGTTGAGGGACAAAGCGGCAGCTGGCGGGTCCGAGCTGCCGAGCCGTTTCAGGGTTGGGTTCGCGTGCTGTTGCCGCTCGGCGATGCGAGTGCCAACCCCACAGACGCTGCGGGGCTCGGCGCTCTCGCGCAACAAGTGGGGCAGGAACAAGCTCTCTGGGCGGGCCCCTCGCCGGCACTGCTCGATGTTGGCGTTAAGGCAGATGCCGACTCTGTGACGGCGACGTGGACGTTTGACCGTCCCGGCGCACTAATACCAGTAGCCGCACTGCTTGCCGGTCAAGGGGGCTATCCGGTGAAGCTGTCGTCCGAGGTGGTGCGCTTGCCCGGCGGTTCTCCCGAGGGCCCGCTTGCCCTCGCAAAGGCATCCCAGTTCGCGATCACTTTCCCGATCCGCAACATCTTCCCGTGCCGGTATGTAGCGACGGGCGAACCAGCCCTTCCGACCTTCACGGCGCCTTTCGATGTCAAGGTCGCGACAGAGATCTCGTTTCTGGCTCTGAGCTCCAGCGCGCCAAAGGAAATCCTTACAGTGGCGGGGACCGGACTCACGTCGTATCTGTCCTCGGCCGTGGGCGATCTCGAGCCTTTCACAAACCAGCGCCTCCCTTTTTCCATGGCGGGAGATAGATACGACCTCGCCGCCGCTCACGCTCTTTTGACTCAAAGTCTTTCGAACGCATCTAATGGTCAAGACTTGCCCAATCCCCTCCTGCAGCAAGTCCAGGCGCGTGTGGATTGGTACACGTGGCGTCCGTGGATCGACGACGAAGAAGTCTCTAGGCGCGGCGGCGCTTTGGCCAGCGTTGCCCTAGCCCTGCGCCCTCGCCCGGATGACCGCCTGTCGGCCGCAATGCTGGAAGCGGGACTCTCCGCCCAACGGGGCCTGGATCGATGGAAGCAGTGGCGCGGCGAGATCAAGCAGTTGCCTGTGCATTTGGAAACGATGGAAGAGCTTCGGAAATCCGTCTTTGGCTCTTCCCAAGATCCCCTCTTCCAGGAGGTATCCAGCCCCGTTCGATATTGTTCCGCCGAGCGGATATCGATCGCTGAAAAGAATGGAAAGCACTTGCTGGGATGGTTTTCCGTGTCGGGCCAGCCTGGCGCTCTGGAGCTCTTTTCTCCGCTGCCGCTCAAGTTCGGGGCTACGCAAAACCTAAAGTCGTACAGGATCGGCCACTCGGGCTCGATTTGGATCGTTCACTACGCGCCTAAGGACGCGGGCGCATGCGCGATCGAGATGGTGCTGCCGTCCGGCGCTTCGCTGCCGGCCTGGAGCCTGCCGGTGTACGAGGAGACTTCGCACTGACGAGATCGGCGTTGTAGTGCAGTCCCACGTTGGCCTTCCTGTCCAACGCGTCCTGGACGACGTACCTTGCCGTAACCAGCAGGTTATGGGTCTCCAGGGGGTGCGGCGAAAATGGGGCGTCCGGCTGTCTGTCGTAGTCCGCCAAGAGATCGTCCACCGCCTTGAGTCCCTTCTTGAGATCGGCCGTGTGTCTGACGATCCCTGCGTCTGCCGTCATGGTGCGCTGCAGGGCACCCCGGATGCGGATGGACTCAGCTTCAGGAATGCACTTCCAACCTTTGGGCGTCCCTCGTCGCTTTGGCTTTTCCTGACTCGCCGATGCCTCAGCCGCCGAGGTGGCGAAGATGATCGCCTCCAGCAGACTGTTGCTGGCCAGGCGATTGGCTCCGTGAACGCCAGTGGACGCGACCTCGCCGGCCGCGTACAGCCCGGGCACGCTGGTTCGGCCGTCTAGGTCTGTCACAACACCACCGCACGAATAGTGCTGCGCGGGCACCACCGGGATCCAATCCTTCTCGATCTCGAGGCCGATAGACGCGAGCCGCTCGTAGATGGTTGGAAACTCTTCCTTCAGCCGATCCGCCGCAATGTGCGTGGTGTCCAGATACACGCACCATGTTCCCAGCCTCTTCATCTCGGCCTCGATTGCCCTTGCCACGATATCGCGCGGTGCTAATTCCAAGCCAGGATCGTAGTCGTACATGAACCGGTGGCCCATGTGATTGCGCAGGGTTCCTCCCGCGCCGCGCACTGCTTCCGTAATGAGGAAGCTGCGCATCTGCGGATGGTAGAGCGTGGTGGGATGGAACTGCATGAACTCCATGTTCGCGATATCGGCTCCCACCGCGTCGGCAAGGCCGATTCCATCACCCGTTGCTACCGTTGGATTGGTCGTGTGTTGGTACACGCGCCCGCATCCGCCTGTGGCGAGCATTGTCGCCTTGGCTGTAAACCTTCGCTCGCCCAGGTCCCCCACCATCGCCTGGGCGCCCACGCATGTTTTGCCGTCCGTTAGCAGCGAAGCCACGAACGCGTGCTCGTAGATGTGGATGTTCTTGTGGCGCTGGACGGCTGCCAACATCGCCCGCTCGACCTCCCATCCGGTCTTGTCCAGGTGGTGAATGATGCGGTTGCGGCTATGCCCGCCTTCACGTCCGAGTGCGAGATCGCCATCGGCCTGGACGTTGAAGCGAGCTCCCAGATCGATCAGCCATTGGATGGCTTCCGGAGCGTGCCGCACAAGAAATCGAACGGCTTTCGGATCGCACAGCCCGGCTCCCGCAGCGAGGGTGTCCTCCTCATGCAGCTCCCAGGAATCTGCCTCCCCGACTGCGGCCGCGATTCCGCCCTGCGCGTAGCTGGTGTTCGTGTCCGACATCTGCGCCTTGGTGAGCACCGCCACTTCGCCATGCTCGGCGGCCTTGAGGGCAAAGGTCAGGCCGGCCAATCCACTGCCGATCACCAAATAATCTGTGGATTCCCAATTCATGAGTTGTTCGCCCGCAGCAGCTTGATGCCGAGAT
>JAXDKF010000294.1:0-4807 GCA_034667265.1 Fimbriimonadaceae bacterium | reverse complement strand
CCATCGCCATTCCCCGGCTTCTTGGCACTTTGGGGATGATCGGGGCTCCGTTCCTTGCCATTTCCATGGCGCTCCAGCCGGCCGATCGGAACAGCCAGGTGGGCCAGATTCTCGAGGTCTTCTTCATGCTCGGCTTCTATGCGCTTTTGTTTGGCCTAGCATCTCTCGGAGCATTCGGCCGCGGAAAGGGCCGAATTGCCTTATGGCTGCAGCTCACGACCCTTTCCGTCGCTAGCTTGTGGACCTTGAGCCAGGCGATCAAGCCAGGTCTCGGTGAGGGCTCGCTCCTGTATGGCATCGGGGATGCGGGCTGGCCGATCAACATGCTTATGACCCTGGTCACCGGAATCACAGTGGCTACGGTTGGCCGGATGACCTCGTGGCGTCGCTACGCCGCGCTTGCGTGTGGCTTGGCTCTTCCCCTGCTTTTCGCTTCCATGGCCGTGTTGGGCCATGGCGCGGGTGGCACGTTCTTCTCCATCTACGTCGCCGTAACGTGGGCCGCTCTTGGATACGCGATCCGGTCTGAGCCTGCGATGAGCTAGCCGCGTACATCCATCGGTGTGCATTACAATGCGATGCACGCCATGGACCAGCCGACCCTTTCTCGCAAAGATGTTCTCAGCACTGCGGCACTGGCAGCGTTAGCGCTCGCTCTGCCAAAATCTGCGTTGAGCCAGACCCCGCCCGCGACCCCTCAGATCACCATTGAAGACCTCAAGACCGCGCAGAAGCTTGCGGGCTTGAACTTCTCGGATGACGAGCTCAAGGAGGCGCTGCCGGATGTCAAGGATTGGCTAGCCGGTTACGAAGGCGTGCGCAAGCAGCCGATCACGTACCAGGTCGAGCCACCGACCGTGTTCCAACCCTTCAGCCTGCGTGAGGAGAAACGAAAGCGGGGCATCGGCACTACGACCTATCTGAATAGAAGCCTAAGACGTCCAATTTCCGACGAAGATCTCGCCTACCTTCCTGTACGCGATCTGGCTCAGCTCATAAGGTCGAAACAGATCTCTTCGGTGGAGCTCACCGACTTCTATCTCGCAAGGCTCGAGCGCTACGGAGACAAGCTGCTGGCGGTTGTTACTCTCATGCCGGAGCAGGCTCGTGCAGACGCCAAGAAAGCCGACCAAGAAATGGCTGCGGGAAGAAACAAAGGGCTGCTGCACGGCATTCCCACCGGCGTCAAGGATCTTTTCGCACTCAAGGGCTTCCCCACCACCTGGGGCGCGGAGCCTTACAAGGATCAAGTGTTCGATTACGACGCAGCCGTTGTCGAGAACCTTCGAGGGGCGGGCGCGATCATCTGCGCCAAGACGAGCCTCGGCGCGCTCGCGCAGGGCGACGTGTGGTTCAAAGGCAAGACCAAGAATCCATGGAACCCGGCCGAAGGATCCAGCGGCTCTTCTGCAGGATCGGCCGCATGTGTATCTGCGGGGCTTCTACCGTATGCCATCGGGACGGAGACTCTTGGATCGATCATGTCTCCGAGCAATCAATGCCGAGTGACGGGCCTCAGGCCTTCCTATGGCCGGATCAGCCGGTATGGAGCGATGGCCGTGAGCTGGACGATGGACAAAATCGGCCCCATCTGTCGCTGCGCTGAGGATGCCGCGATCGTATTTGCGCATCTGGCACAGATGGATACGAGAGACCGTAGCTGGGTCGATCGACCTTTCCACTTCAAGCCCGACGTGGATGTGCGGAAGCTTAGGATCGCATTCCTGCTGGATGCCAAGGAAGACGCAAAGACCACGACCAAGCCGGAAGAGATGGAGGTCCTGCAGGTCCTCGCAAGACTGGGCGCCAAGCTGCAGCCGGTCTCCATCACGCCTGCCGAAGACGGCCTATTCGCCGTGTTGGAAGTGGAAGCCGCAGCGGCATTCGACGAGCTCACAAGAAGCGACCGAATCCACTTGCTCAAGGACAGCAGTTGGCCGCAGTCTTATCGCGCGAGCCGGTTCGTGCCAGGCGTTGAGTTTCTTCAAGCCCAGCGCGGACGGACGCTGCTCATGCAAAAGTTTGAGGAGGAGCTAGGAGATGTGGACGTCCTCGTCGCCGACGGGCGTGGAGGTTCCGCGCTGTTCATAACGAACCTGACTGGCCATCCTCAGATGTTGCTGCCCTGGGGCGCAGACGAAAAAGGGAAGTCCAAGAGCGTTTCCTTGATAGGCCGTCTGTACGAGGAAGACACTCTCCTGGCGGTCGCAAATGCGATCCAGTTGGTCACGAACTACCACTCGCGCAGACCTGACCTGTCTAAGCTCTGAAACGAAAACGGGCCGCTGCATCCGTGCAACGACCCGTTTTATCGAATTTTAGGGAAGCAAACTTCAAATCATTTTGGAGGTTCCGCGTGAGAGTTGCCCCGTCTCTCCCGCTCGGTCCGAGAGCGTTCGCGCAGCTGTTGAGATCGAACGATAGCCTCAAGCGCCTGTTCGGCGAGGGTTTCTCTTTCGTCTCTTTGCCGCTCGTCCTCGGTGTTCTCCTCCTTCTTCTTCAGACTCATACCTTTGAGGACGTTAGCTAACCCTGACAGACGGCTATCGTGCTGCGGGCCTTTTGGCCTACACACCAATCTTTGGACTCACCGGTGGGTTGGCTGTGGCTCTCGCGATCACAGATACTGCTCACTGATCACTGATCACTGATCACCGCTGCGAGCAGGCGATCTCTTGTGGCAATCGCCAGAGGCTCGAGGGCACTCTCCGGATAGGGATAGACCGAGCTGACGTTGATCTCGCAAAGCACATACGTATCCTCGCCAAGATCGCTCTTTTGGCCAAGCATGAAATCCGCATCCCAGAGCAAGGGAAGCTCCTCTACTTGCATGCCAAGAACTGAAAGCATCTCGGGCACCCACTCCTTTTCCATTCGGTGCTTTATGGCCTGGAACTCCGGCTTGGATGGAGGATGGTACAGGCGCGGACCCGGTTGGGGAGCATCCTCCGGCGAGCCGCCTGCGGGCGGGGGGTAGAGGGCATTCACCTCTTGATGGCCAAAGCCCGCCACTTGATCCCGTACGAGGTAGCAACGAACCATGCCATCGCTCAAGCGATCTTGGTACTCCTGATCGATGATCGGGCCACCTGGAAAGAGCGTCTCTGCATTTGACAGGAAGTCCTCAAGCTGCAACTCTTCTTCAAGGCTTCCGCGAGCCGCGTGGCGAACACGGATCCGGTCCTTGTCCGCTGCATTTGGCGTGATCTTCCAAACGCCGTTGCCACTGTGGCCTCGGTGGCGCTTAAGGACCCGTGGTTTGCCTTCAGCGAGACGCCCCGGCAACTGGTTTCGAAGCTCCTCCACGGAACGGTACAGATGCACGTCCGAGCCCCAACTCATGCCCTTCGTTCGATGGAGGACTTCCTTGGTGCCCATTTTTTGAATCGTCGAAGGATGGGCACTGACGAACACGCCTTGAGATGCAACTTCGCCGAGCATGGTATCGAGCTTGATCCGATCCCTTCCCTGCTCAATGGGATTCACCCACACTAAGACGCCGGCAACGGCAAGCAGCTGGGCTTTCACCTCGTTTACGAAGTCGTCGTTGTACACCGCGGCTTCGGGCTCTAATCCGACCGCCTTGAGCGCGGCTGCCGTGGCGGCGAGCCGGTGGTCCTCCAGGCGGACGCTGTCTCTGGCCTCTCTGTCGCCGTGCCACAGGAGGGCGATCTTCAAGTTATCAATTGGCATGAAACACCTTCAGGGCTTAGTGTCCCATCTTCCTCGGAAGAGATTCCCTAACGTGTCAAGCCGCCTTGAGCGGCTGACTGATCACGGCTCACCGCTCACCGCTCACCGGTTACTGCTCAAGCCACCGACGCGTTCTCGGCCATCCGCTGTCCTTCTCCGAGCGTGAAGAAGAAAGTGGTTCCTTTGCCCGGGGTCGACTCGACCCACACGCGGCCACCGTGCCGCTTGACGATCCTCTGCACGTTCGCCAAACCGATGCCGGTGCCGGGAAATTCCGTCTCCAGCACGAGCCGCTCGAATGGCAAGAAGACTTTGTGGGCGTACTTCATGTCGAACCCGATGCCCGCGTCCTTGACAAAAAAGACATTCTCCTCACCGCGAGTGCATCCCACTTCGATGCAACCCCTTTTCGGGGAGTACTTGATAGCGTTGTCGATCAGATTCTGATAGAGAAGCCGCATGAGCGAAGGATCGGCGTAGGCGAACATGCCAGGTTCGATGGTCACCCTTGGTGGCTTTGCGACATCCCTTGTCAGCTCCGCCAGTACCTCGTCGGCAAGCGCCGAGATATCGATCTTTTTCTTCTCCAAGGCGCGGCGACCGATGCGAGAAAGCTGGAGTAGATCGTCAATTAAAGTCCCGAGCCTGCGCGAGTTGATCGCCTGACGCAGAAGCAGGTCGACGTGCTCCTCCGGGAGGTTCTCTTTGTTCTCCTCCAGCAGGATCATGCTGCTCGAGTTGATCGCGCGGAGCGGAGCACGAAGGTCGTGCGAAACCGAGTAGCAGAAAGCCTCCAGCTCTTCGTTTGCTTCCACAAGCTGCGCCGTACGCTCAGAAACCCTCGCCTCGAGCTCCGAGGTCAGACGGTGCATGTGTTCCTGCTCGAGCTGCCAAACCTCTTCCTGGCGGCGTCTTTCCGCTTCCCTCAGCTCGCTTTGAGAGATGAGCTCCTGCTGGCGCTTGATTTCCTCGCCTCTCTTGTAGAGCTCCACGAACACGCGCACCTTCGAGCGAAGGATGTCCGGGTCGTAGGGTTTGGTGATGTAGTCCACCGCACCGACCGAATAGCCCTGGAACACGTTGTCGCGATCGCGGCTGTACGCCGTTACGAAGA
>JAXDKF010000293.1:0-4769 GCA_034667265.1 Fimbriimonadaceae bacterium | reverse complement strand
TATGCTCTGGCGCTTACCGGCATCCGCTGGTTCGGCGCGATAACACCGCTAGGAGGCTTGTGCTTCTTGCTGGGCTGGGCCATTCTCGCCGTTGCCTCCTTTAGGACCCCTGCAGAATCGGCTTTGGACGACAAGGAACAACAGCGGCTCGGCTAGAGTCACGGCAAGCGTAATGCACGGGCCGAGCGCCCGTCGCCAAGGAGTGCATCAATGGCCGAAACGCTGTACGCGACCTTCTCAGATCCGAACCGCGCCCGAACCGCCGCGGAAGAGCTCATGGAGCGTGGCGTGCGCTCCGACGAGGTCAGTTTGCTAGTCAAGGATCACGACAACATCAAGAATTCATCAAACGGAGTGGACCTGGAGGACACACGCCCGACGAGTCCGATGGTAGGCACGGAATTCAGACACGCATTCGATCCCTTGGGCAACGAGATGCGCCAGCTCTCGGTGTCACGCATCGAGCGAGGGGTCGACGTGGAGCTGAATCCGGCGCAGGACGACTATCCAAGAGGCGAAGGCCGCGGAACTTCTCCGTTCAGCTCCGCGCCGGGTAGCGCACCCAGGGACTACAACCGGGACCTGGACAAGAACTACAACGCTGACTACAAGGCTGACGTAGAGCGCGACGAGGAGCGGGATCGGGCCGCGGAGATCTCGCGCGAAGAGACCCTGGAAGCCACACCTTACGACGACATGAAGGACCCTAAGGCGTCGCTCAGGTTTTCGCGAGGCTACAACGCTATCGATCCGAATTCGCCAGACTCCGTGCGCGTTGATCCGGATGCGGCCGGCTACCGCGATACCGACCCGGAACCCAATCCGGATGTCGACGCGAAGGAGATGGGGAAGAACGTAGCGAAGGGAGCCGGCATAGGTTTGGGAGTGGGCGCATTGGCTGCCGTTGCCACACTGCTAATTCCCGGCTTTGGCCTGATTATCGGAGGTGGCGCGTTGGCGGCCGCCGCTGCAGCTCTCGCGGCCGGAGTTGGCACAGGAGCAATTGCAGGTGGCGTGGTATCGCTCCTCAAGGACCACGGGGTACCGCATGAATCCGCGGTCCGATACGGCCAGGTGTACGATGGGGGCGGAGCCGTTCTCGCGGTGACGCTTTCTCGACCCGAGATGAAGTCCGCCGTTGAGGAAGTCTTCCGTAAGCACGGGGCTCAGGAAGTCGAGACTCACCGCGCCTACATGGCCTAGGCAGCAAAAACGGGGATTGGTCCGATGGACCAATCCCCGTTTTTGTTGGTTACTTGGAGACCGTGATCGTAGTCGGCTCGGACTTGCGATCGTTGGTGCCAAGGGTTGTCGCGGTCACCGTGTAACGGGTGTCGCTGCCCTTGATCAAGGTTCGGAGATCGATGGGGTCAGTGCGGAACCGACCGTTCTCATCCGCTACGACAACGACCTCGGTTACGGCGCCGTTGAGTCGGGCCGCCCCGAGAACGCTCGTCGAGTAGTCAACTCTGACGAGCACGCGAGAGTTGGCTGGAGCTCTACCTTCGATCACCATCGGATTGCGGATAGGGGTGTCCGCGCGTGGTGAGAGAATGGTCGGCGATTCGAGCGGGCCGCCGTTTACGTCGACCCGGTCGGTTGATTGCACGGTGTACACCTCGCCGCTGCGCGCGACGAAGCGAGCCGTGATCGGTTGATTGACGAGGTCGTCGCCTCGGCGGATCGTGTAGTTGCCCACGTATCGGCCAGGCTCGCGCTCTTCCATCGGACGGTTGCGCACGATGTCACCCAAAGAGAACGTAGCTCGTCCGCCAGGAGCAGCCATCAACGTGAACTTCAGGACGTCTCCAGGCCGCGCGCCCTCGACGCCAGTCACGTTGAACGAGCGGATCATCTGCTCGCCGTCGGTGCCGACTCGGAAGGACCAAGTCTTGGTAACCCGATTACCGGCCATGTCGAGACCAGTCAGCTTGACGTCGTGTCGTCGAGCATCGAGGCCGACGGCAGGCGTGTAGCTGATGAAGTTCGCCGTCACAGTCGCGTCAGGCGTAACGTCCCGGCCATCTAGCGTGAGGCGGACAGAACTTGGGTCGATACCGCTTCCAACGGTGTCATCGAATACGGCCGAAATGGTCGGCCTGCTCACGAGCACCGTGGTCTGATCGTCCGGCGTCATCGCTCTGACGAGCGGTGCGGTGACGTCCACGTTTGCCGTAGCGGTCGATTGGAAGACGCGCTCGTTGTTGCCAACCTTGAGGCGGGCAACAGGGTTGATGCGCGAGGCGTTTACGCGACCCTGTGTGTCGGGAACCGTCCACGTTGCCTCGTAAACGCCAGGGCTCGTCTCGAACATTGTGATGTCTCGGGTTTCGCCCGGAATGGCGAGAGTCGCAACGCCGCCCGGCGTGCCGCGCAGCGTGAAGCGGATCTGAGAACCTGGAGTGACCCAACCCGTTCGGTTCATGTCCAAGGCATCGATGCGAAGGTCTGCCGGCAGGGGGTTAGTGCCGGGATAGTAAGTCTGGCCACGGGTTCCCGTGTCCGCCGTGTTGATTAGAACCGCATACTGGGACGGCTCCCATTTCACTTCTGCGCCGAGAGCTTCGCTCATGAAGCGTAGCGGCACCATCGTGTTGCCGCGCACGATCATCGCGGGCACGTCGAGGGTGACCGGCCGATCGTTGACGCGGGCCATTCGATCGCCGATGCGGAGCTCGATGTTCGTGCCACTCTTCTGCGCGGTTACGAGCTGGCCTGCTGGCTGCCAATCGACGTAGGCGCCCATTTGCTCGAGAACGCCTCGAAGGGGCACCAAGACGCGGCCGTTAACCTGCTGCGGACCTGTGCCTCGGAACGCGACGGGCCTACCGTCGATGATGACCGAGATGCCACCTTGAGCCATTGCGCTGGCCGCGAAGACGGCGGATGCGGCCAAGACGGCCGTACGGGAAAATTTGTTTATGTTCATGCTGAGCCTCCTTTGCTTTCGGGTTAAGTTCAAGCGGCGTCACCATCCGTGCACGCACCCTACTGATTTGAACCCAGCGCCTACTTAACAAGCGGCGCTTCTATATGTCCGACGAGAGCGCTGCAGCCGAGTTACCCGTGCAACGGGCTTAGTCCTCCGAAAGGCCGACGCCGTTCGGCTCATTTCGTTTAGAATTCAAGCGATGTTCAGCCTCGCCCTCGCATTTACACTTGCTCACATCCAAGGGGATTGGTCGACTCACTACGAGCGCTCCGGTTACTTGGAGACCGGCCGGTACGAAGAAGCGGTCGACTATTGCAAGCGGCTGGACGCCGCCTCGCCCGACGCCAGGGCCTTTTTCTTCGGCAAAAGCCCGGAGGGTCGGGATATGGTCGCGCTGGTGATCAGCTCCGAACACGCGTTCACCCCAAAGGCAGCCACGCGTTCCAGCCGCCCGCTGATCATCGTTCAGAACGGCATCCACAGCGGCGAGATCGAGGGAAAGGATGCCAGCCTCCTGCTTGCGCGGGACATGTTGATCTATCACAAGTTCCCGGAGCTCATGAACGGCGCGAACATCCTCATCATTCCCGTGTTCAGCGTCGACGCCCACGAGCGGTTCACGGCCTACACCCGGATCAACCAGAACGGACCGAAGGAGATGGGCTGGAGGGCGACGTCGCAGAACCTCAACCTGAACCGCGATTACATCAAAGCGGACGGCGGCGAGATGCGCAACGAGCTGAAGCTGCTGCATGCATGGAAGCCGGATTTCTTTTTCGACAACCACACCACGGACGGGTCCGATCACCAATACACGGTGACCCTCGCACTGCCGGTAGCCCAGACGCAAGCGCCATCGCAAGCGGCCTGGTCGCAGCAGATGTACGACGAGGTCAAGACAAAGCTGGACGCCAAGGGTTTCCTGACAGGCCCCTATTTCGACTTGGCCGATTCTTCCGATCCCGCGAAAGGACTCTCGGTTGGGGATTACAGCCCGCGCTACTCCATCGGATACCTCGCAGCCATGAACCGTCCCTCCATGCTCGTGGAGACGCATGTGCTCAAAGCCTATAAACCTCGCGTGGAGGGCACGTACTGGACGATGGTTTACGCGATCGACAAATGCGTGCGCGATGCGAAATCTTTGAAGGCTATGAACGCGGCGTCAGACGCGGCAGAGCTGAAGGCGGGCGAAGGCACAAAGGTCGTGCTCTCGGCAGAAAACTCCCCCGAAAAGCGGCCCTTTACATTCAAAGCCTATGAGTACACACCCTACGAGAGCAAGGTTAGTGGGGCGAAAACAAACAATTGGAATCGCTCTAAGCCGATCGACATCGCGGCGCAAATCCAGGACCAGTATCAGGTCAATCAGGAGGTCTCGCTGCCCGCCGCCTATGCCGTCCCGCCGCAGTGGAAGGAGGTGCAGGATCTAATCGCACTGCACGGGATCAAAGGGTTTCCCGTTCGGGTCTCCACGACGACCGACTTACAAAGTTACAGATTTACGAAGGTCAAGTTCTCTCCGATGCCTTTCGAAAGCCGCTTCATGCCCCAGTTCACGGCCGAGCAGATCACGGAACCACGAACCCTCATGCCAGGAACGATGATCTATCCCGTCAACCAGGTCGGAGGCAAGCTGTTGGCGCAGATGCTAGAGCCGAACGGCCCCGACTCGCTCGTCCGCTGGGGATTCTTCAACGTCATGTTCGAGGGCAAGGAGTACTTCGAGGATTACGCAATGGAACCCGTAGCCAAACAGATGTACGATTCCGATCCGAAGCTCAGGGCAGAATTTGAAGAGCGGCTGAAGGATGAAGCCTTTGCGAAGAATCCCCGG
>JAXDKF010000292.1:0-5493 GCA_034667265.1 Fimbriimonadaceae bacterium | reverse complement strand
TCGCCATTCAGCATGAGGAGACAGAGGCTCTCCTTGTTTCGTAACGCGATCTTGGCGAGCGCGCTCATTTCCTTTTTCTTGAGCGCCTCCATGAGCAATGCAAAGGGCTTTCGGCCGGCCTCTTCAGGCTGCAGGTAGTAGGTGCTGTCGTAGTAGACAGGCGCGACCTCGTCGGCGTCTACGAAACGATCTACCGTGATGGTATGTTTGGTCGGAACGGGTACTTCCTCGAAGTCCTCGTCCGTGACGATGACATAGGCGCCCTTGCTGACCTCATATCCACGCTGGAGCTCCTCCGGCTGGACGGTGCGGTCGCATACAGGGCAGAACCGCTGCAGCTTGATGCGGGACCCACATTTGTCGTGGATCTGGTTGAAGTGCAGATCTTTTTCAGAAACGGCGGTGTAGATCCCGACGGGGATGCTCACCATGCCGAAGCTGATCGCTCCTCTCCAGATCGGCCTGCTAGCCACTTGTGCACTGCTCCTTGGCGGCGGCTTCGTGCCGCGCGCAATGGCAAGACTGCAATCGCGGGCTGGTTGGTTTCAATTTGAATCTGGAAACCGGTAGGAATGCGGATTCGAAATACATGGTATGAGCTATCGCCTCGGTGCTAAGGATTGGATGGCCGGAGCCGTTCTTGGGTTCGACGTCCAGAGTTTTGCACATAGGGGCGCCGGGCTGGGCCTTGCGAAGGTTGGAGCTAAAACCGCACGCATCTGACCCCTCGGGTCTGTTCTGAACTAAAATAGGACAACAACAAATGGAAACGTCAAGCGCACGCCCGTATTACGCCGTCTTCGCGATCCTTGCGATCGCGATCGCCGGCTTCTTTCTGAAGCAGCAGATCGCCGCGGCGGCAACGTCCGAGGCCGCGACTTCGCCGGCCCGGCAAATCGTCGACCAAGTGCCGGAAAAGTATCCCGCCTGGTTCAAACGCGTGGACTTTGCGAAGCTTGGCTTCCAGTCCCAAGCGGACGAGGATCGCGCATTAACGATGATCGAGATCAAGCGCGGAATCAAGGAGCTTAGCCCGGACCAGGAGAAGCAGCTCCACGACATGATCGCCTCAAAGGAACTCATTCAACACCAGGTCGGCATGGACCTGCTCTCACGTATTAATGGTCCGCTGGTGGAGAAGTTTGTGCCGGACGTCAAGGCAATGTATACACCGGGTGGCCGCAACCAGGAGTTCAAGACCATGCTGAGCATCTGGTACTCCCGCGGCAGCGAAGACGTCGTCAAGAAGCTCGCCAAGGACAAGGATGCGGACATGGCAAAAGACGTCAGCCAGCTCATCTGGGACCTAGACAATCCAGGCAAGGACGGCGCAGGCGCCTAAGCGCCCGTAGGTCCAGCCAATCGAATTGGGGGCGCGGTTTCCGCGCCCCAATTTTTGTCATAGACTGATTGACATGGCAGTAGACGCCCGCCTCGCCATAGCTGTCATTGCAGCGGTCGCCATTGTTGGGTCCGCGCTCGTTCTGACGCGACAGATGGCGCCGCCTCCACCGCCCCAGGCCGATCCTATGTGGATCAAGCCCAAGATGGGCGAGCCGGTGAACGCCTGGTTTTCGCGGGTCGGCTGGCAGAAGATGGGCTTTAGGTCCAAGGACCAATGGCAAGCATCGTTAGAATTCCTGCAAGCCAAAGGCATGGTGCGCGGAGTCCTCACGCTCCCGCCCGAGCGGCTGAAGCTGATCCATCACCTCCTCACGCAGAAGGGCGAGGCGCACGACGTTGGAGTGGATCTGATCGATCGGGTGCGCGATCCCAAGCAGATGGAGGAGTTCGTACCCGACGTCAAAGCTCTGCATCAGCCGGGTCGTCGGAACGCTCAGTTCAAGGCTGTGCTGGAGCGGTGGTACTACTTGGGAGGCAAGCCGCTGATCAAGAGGCTCACCAAGGATCCCGATCCAACTGTCGCGGCCGATGCGGCCCACATCCTCGATGAGAATGAGAACGGCCCCACGAAGTTGTTAAACGATCCCGGCCAGGGGGGTTCAGCCGCGCTGGCTGCTGAATCCCTCGGAAGCTCGATGTGGCCAGTATGTGGCAGAAGTGTGGGAGAAGGATGGTGCCGTTCAACCGCCCGCCTTCCTATCAGCGATGGTTCTGTGACAGCGCCTTCGCGATCGTTTCGGCCAATTGATCTGATCGGAACGGCTTTGTGATGTAGCCGAAAGCACCGTTCGCAGCTGCCCTCATCTGGTCGTCGTCCGATGTTCGGGCGGTTAGGTAGATCACTGGGATGGTCATCGTGCGACAGTCCATTTGAAGGCGCGCAGCAACCTCGTGTCCGTCGCCGCAAGGGAGTCCGATGTCGAGCAGGATCAGATCGGGAACCGTGTGGATCGCAACCTTTGTCGCCTCGATTCCGTCGCCGGCAATTTGGACTTCGTAGCCAAGGGCCTTCAGTCGTAATGCAATCGATTTGGCGACATCGACGTTATCCTCCACAACCAAAATCCGGTCCCTCTTGGTTAACCGGGGTTCGGCGATGTCGGCGCCGTAAACGGCTTTACTCAGCGTTCCTGGCCTTAGCGAGTCCTCGTCCCTGAGCGTGTCTTTGACTAGTGTAGTACGTAACATTCATTGCCTCCTGAATACTTGGCCCCATCCGCGTGGGTCGTCGGTTGCGGAAACGGAAACTGCAACAGGACAATGATCTGCCAACAATGGGCGGATTCCACGGTCAAGTTGCGTCGGACCTGGTAAAGATTACAGGCTGGCCAGTTTGTTGAACTGGAAAGCGCCTGCGCTGATGTCCTCAAATAGTCTTGCTGGATCGGTTTCCGTCGTCAAGGGAACCATCGCCCAATCACATTCCACGTGTCCAGCCTCCGCAATGCGCGTTGCGAGCGCTGAACACTCGCCTGCGTCCGCGAGTTCTAAGAGTCCCACAAGTCCTAGCTCATCGATCTCGAACAGGTGGTCACGGGCACGCACCTCCTTCTGAAGGAGGAGCCCGAGGTTCGCGAGATCCAAACGTTCAGTCGATGGGCGAAAGAGCATCATATAATCCGATGCTCTGCCGGGCGCCAGGAAGCGGTCTGAAAGGTAACCGTGGAAGGCCACGGAGGCCGACCAGATTGGAATGGTGAAGAAGAAGCAACTCCCGCCACTGGGCGGGCTTGTAACTCCGATCTCGCCGCCGTGGCGGCCGATGATTTCCTGTGAAATCGTCAGCCCCAAGCCAGTTCCCCTTTCAATGCTGACGTCCGCCCTTTGAACTTGGCCAAACGGTTCGAAGATCGCTGAGATGCTTTCTGGCGGGATACCTCTTCCCGTGTCCTCGACCTCGATGCGGACCCTATCGCCGGTCGCTACGGCTCTAAGTACAATACTGCCACCCTCCGGTGTGAATTTGCTGGCGTTCCCTGCCAGGTTTACGAGGACCTCCTCAACCTGATTGGTGTCGGCTAGCACAAGTGGCAACGTCTCAGGCAGTTCGAGGCGAATTGTCTGGCGACGGGCCGAGCACTTCGGATTCAAGTCCCTCCGACACTGCTCAATAAGCGGGCGGAGATCACACCGATCTCGTCTTTGGGCGCGCTGGCCGCTCCTGATGCGCTTTAGATCGAGCAGGTTATTGAGGAGATCGGTCAAACGGTCGCAATTCCGCATGACGAGCCGGAGGCTGTCCTGCTGATCCGACGTCACCGGTCCGCAGATGCCGTCATGAAGAAGGCTCGTGAATTCGCGGATGACAGTTAGGGGCGTTCTCATTTCGTGCGAGGCGGTGGCGAGGAATTGCGACCTGAGTTGATCGAACTCCCTGATCCTGGCGAGGATCTGATGCCGTTCGATCGAATAGCGGATGGCGCGAATAAGAGACGCGGCCTCGATCCTGCCCTTCATCAAATAGTCCGCTGCTCCAGCTTGCACGGCGCTAATACCAAGCGCTTCGTCGTCGTTGCCAGTCAAGACGATGATAGGTATCTGGGGTGCAACCAAGAGAATGGCTTCTAGCGTCCAGAGGCCGTCGCTGTCAGGCAAGGATAGATCGAGCAATACCACCTCGTTGACGCCTTCTATCAGCTCCGCGATTGCGTCGGAGAGGCAAGTTGCAAGATTAACGTGGAAGCTAGTACCCCCCGCTTTCCGCAAACCTATCTGCAAGAGGTTGGCTTCGCCTTCGTTGTCTTCAACCAACAGAATTGTGGTTTGGACAGCAGGAAGTCTATCCGGTAGTGTGCAGTTTAACAATGTTAATCCAAAAATCCTCTATCGACGTGAGCACTTCGACGAACCGCGAGAGTTGCACGGGCTTCGAAATGTAACAGTTAGCGTGGAGCCGGTAGCTATCGAGGATGTCCTGTTTTGACTCGGAAGTCGTGAGGACAATTATGGGAATCACCTTAAGCTTTGAATCTTTCTTGACCTCTGCGAGTACCTCTCGCCCGTCCATGTTTGGCATGTTGAGGTCCAAAAGAATGAGGTCTGGCGTGACTGCGTCAGCGTAGACTCCTTCCTGACGAAGGAATGCCATAGCTTGCTCTCCGTCTTCCACAACGTGAAGGTTGTTATTGATCCCACCCATTTCAAACGCTTTTTCAGTCAGGCGCGCCTCTGCCTTGTTATCTTCGACTAGGAGAATTTCTATCATAGGACCGCCTGGGCGTTCTTCCATGAAGGTGTGCCGGGATTGTGGCAAAGGGTGAACGTAATAGTGGAACCGATTTCGGGGTTCTTTTCTATCCAGATCGTGCCGCCATGGAATTCGACAATCTTCTTGCACACTGCCAGCCCAATGCCGGTCCCCGAATACTTGTCTCGGTTATGAAGGCGCTGGAAGATGACGAATATTCGCTTTGCGTGCTTAGGATCCACGCCGATGCCATTGTCGCGAAAGGAGAATTGCCAGTCCTCGCCGGACTGTTCGCTCGATATGTGGATACGGGGCGGGTCCTTCCCTCGGAACTTGATCGCGTTGTTGATAAGGTTTTGAAAAAGCCGGACGAGTTGGGTCTCGTCGGCGATGATCCTTGGCAAAGGGTCATGTGTGATGACCGCTTGACTTTCCGAAATGGATACCTCGAGGTTGTGAAGGGCGATCTCAAGAATCGATTCACAGTCAGTTCCCTTTACCGAAAGATTGCTCCCTAATCGGGAATAGTCAAGAAGGTCGTTAATGAGAAGCTTCATTCGATGAGCACCGTCGACGGCATAGCCGATGTACTGCCTTCCCTCAGCGTTAAGCAAGGGGTCGAACTCCTTTACTAGGAGCTCTAGGTAGCTTGCGATCATTCGGAGGGGCTCCTGAAGGTCGTGCGAAGCAACGTATGCAAATTGCTGCAGTTCTGCGTTCGAGCGCTCCAGTTCGATCGTCCGCTCGTTCACCCGGGCTCTGAACTCGTCGTTCAGTTCGAGCAAGGCGGCCTGCGCCTGTTTGTAGTCGTCAATATCGGTGCAGGTACCCACCCACTGGACGATTTCGCCAGCTTCGTTGTATCTAGGAAGCGCCCTGCCAATGTGCCAACGATATTCGCC
>JAXDKF010000291.1:0-7107 GCA_034667265.1 Fimbriimonadaceae bacterium | reverse complement strand
CGCCGTCTTCGAGGCTCGCACGTACGAGCTTGCCTTCGCTGACCCACCACACGCCGGAGTCACTGTATCCGGTCGTCTGCGCATAGTGCGGCGGCATGGCGGTGTTCACCCGCTCGGTTACCCAGTTATCCTTGTAGAGCGGGATCGTGATCGCCTGATCGTTGTTGAGCGCGATGATGCCTTCGGGAGAAACCTGCACATTCCCGATGCTCCCGGTTCCGTAAGTCTTAATGGATGGACCGCTTGGCCCGCTAAGATGAACTTCCGGCCCGGGAGCATCCTTGAAATCGACCAGATCGCAGGTGTAGGAGCCGAGAAGTTTGTACTCGCCTCGCCAGGGGGCGCTCCACGCGGTGAGGATGCCCAGCTCCTGGACCTCGCCCGGCTTTGGATTTGAGCGGGCCGCATAGCGGCGGATCACCACGAAGAGCCCGCTTCCTTCCTTCCATGAGGTGGTTACGATGCCCTGATTCGCGATCGCGGCGACGTCCGCCGGCAAGGCTTGTTCGGGGGTGAGAACGCGCTGGGTTTGGGGATCGATAAACCGAACGCCGTTCTCGGCATGCACGGCGATCATTTCCTGCCATACCGTGATCCGTTCGACGCGGCCGAGGCCGGACTCTCGAAGATCGATGTCCAGAGGAACGGACGTGCCTGGTGCTGCCGTGCGGACGAACTGCATACCATCGACGATCCACCAGGGCCGATTGCCGAGCATCGTGATGTCTTTGACGGCGCCGTATCCCTCGCCCTTGATATACATCTTTCGCTGCTTGGTGCCGACGTCGTACAGCGCGATGCCCCCGTCGTTGAGGCCGACTTCTAGCGTGGAACCGTAGAGCTTAATGACGGAGCCTTTAACATTGCTCAACTCGGGAGGAGCATCGACTGTGGTGGTGGCACCGGGCTCCTGGGCTGTGGGTGGCGCAGCCTGCTTTACAATTGCGGGCTTTGCCTTTGAGGACGTGGCCTTCTTAGGAGAGCGATGATGGCGGGAATGCCTGGCTTGCTGCGCTCCCACAGGCAAGCACAGCGAACAGGCCAACAGAGCGGCAAATAGTCTTCCTCGCATCCCACTTCCGAAGCTGAGGCCAGACTCCATGGCCGCCGCCGCCTTCCTGGCGTTCTGCTATTTTAGCAAACAAGACGGATATCACCAACTCGAAGGGTTCAAACAGGTGGCAATTTCAACCTGAAGGGAAGGTGCTTATACGGGCTCGCCAAGATACGCGGAAATGACTTTCGGATCGTTTCTTATCTGCTCGGGAGCGCCCTGGGCGATTTCTTCGCCGTGATCGAGGACCACGATCCTCTCGCAAAGATTCATCACAAAGCGCATGTCGTGCTCAATTACGAGGATCGTGATGCCTTGCTGATCACGGATGCGGCGCACCGTTTCCATAAGATCCTGCTTCTCTAGCGGATTCATGCCTGCGGCGGGCTCATCCAAAAGGAGAAGCTCGGGCTTGGTCGCCATCGCTCGCGCGATTTCCAATCTTCTTTGCATGCCATAGGGAAGGTCGGCAGAGCGCGCGTTGGGCACATCTTGGAGATCGAGGATCTTGAGATAGCCCATCGCCTCTTCTTTGAGACGCCTGGTCTCTTTCAGAGCCGAAGGCAAGTAGGCGAGAGCGCTGGCTAACGTTGTGTGGTGCCGGAGATAGCCGCCCACGACTACGTTCTCAAGCACCGATAGAGCAGGGAAGAGGCGGATGTTCTGGAAAGTGCGGCAAATGCCTAGGCGCGCGATCTTGTTGGGCGGCGTGCCCTGGATCTCCGATCCCCGAAACTTGATGCTCCCGCTCGTGGGCTTATAAACGCCCGTGATCAAGTTGAAGCACGTGGTCTTGCCCGCGCCGTTGGGTCCAATGAGGCCGAACAGGTCGCCCTTCTGGAGCTTAAAGGAAACCTCGTCGACGGCGACGAGACCGCCAAATCGGATGGTAGCTCTCTCAAGTTCCAGCAGGCTCATGCTGACACCGCCGTTTGCGGCACCGGCCGGCGTGTGAAGAGCCGCCTCACCCAACTCCAACTAAATTCGTGGTGCGCGAAGATGCCTTGCGGCCGCAGGAGCATGATGACGATCAGAGCGACCGCGAAGATCAGCATTCGGACTTGGTCGACGGGGATTAACTTTGCCGCCAGGCCAGGAATGAACTTCAGGCCAAAGCTGGTTACATAACGAACGACAAAGCCAACAAGAAACGCGCCGACATACAGCCCGTACTTCTTCGCCTTCGGGCCGTGGTAGTTGTTGATCGCCCATCGGATGAGCGCTACCGCGACGCCAACCGCGATCAGCCACGCCACCACGTTGTATCCCGCAATCTGAAGCGCTTGACCATCAGGTCCTTTCAGGCCGCGAAGATACTCGGGAAGGTAGGACAACAGGGCCGCCGCGACAACAGAGCCGGTGATGGAGCCGGTACCGCCGAGCACCACCATCGTTAGAATGATGAACGAGACGTCCATGCCGAACGTGGTCGGCGTTATGAAGCCTTCAAAGTGGGCGAGCAAAGCCCCGGCGGCGCCCGCAAACGCCGAGCCCAAAAGGAACGCGGTGACCTTAACGCGGGTCACGTTCACACCCATGGCCGAGCTCGCTACTTCATCTTCCCGTACTGCCAAGAAGGGCAGCCCGTGTGCTGTTTTTAGGAGGTTGCGGCAAACGGCGATGCAGAAGATCGCGAGCATCCACACGAGTGCGATGGACTTGTACTTGGGCGCCACGTTCATTCCATACGAGCCCCCGAGGATCCGCTGGTTCTGCACGATTATGCGGATGATCTCGCCGAATCCCAGAGTGACGATCGCGAGGTAGTCGCCACGCAAGCGCAATGAGGGTAGACCAACGATAAGTCCTGCGATGGCCGCGCCGAGCGCACCGACAACCATCATGAGGATCAGCCATGCGCCGAGATTGTGAATGGGCTGCTTGGCAAAGTAAGTCACCGTTAAGAACCCTGTCAAGTACGCGCCTACTTGATAGAAAGCGGCGTGCCCAATGGAGAACTGGCCGGTGATGCCGTTGATCAGATTGAGACTGACCGCTAGCGTGATGTAAAGGCCGATGAGAACGATGATCCGCTGCTCGTAGTCGCTCCGGCCTCCTTCAAATGCCTGGAGAGCGAGGCATGCGACGATCGCTATGATGATCGAAACGAAGCGGATGCCCCAGAACTTCAAACCTTCTCCACCTTAGAGGAGCCCATCAGCCCACCGGGCTTGAACAGAAGAACGATGATCAGGACGATAAAGGCGATTGCGTCCCGATAATTCGAGTAGCCGAGCCACACCACGGTGTTTTCGGCAAGGCCCATCAAGAGGCCGCCCAGCACCGCGCCCGGGATGTTTCCAATGCCTCCGAGGACCGCCGCCACAAACGCCTTCACGCCCGGCGCGAGGCCATAGAAAGTGCTCAGGGGCGTGCCCAGGAACGTGGCGGTCATCATCGCGCCCGCGCCGGCAAGAGCGGAGCCGAGTACAAACGTGAAGGTCACGATGCTGTTGACGTTCACGCCCATCAGGGCAGCGGAGTCGAAGGCGTGGGCCACCGCTCGCATCGCTCGGCCAGCTTTCGTGAAGAGGACCAGATACGTGAGGATGCCCATAAGCACGACGGTGGCGATGAGCATGACGGCCTGACCCGTTTGGATGATGAGGTTCACTCCGCCGGTATCCAACTTGTGCTTGGCGTCTTGATACTTCCTTTCCGTGTCCTGCGCTGTCGTCTTCAGGGCCTTTCCGTCTGCCGGCAACTCAAACTCGTTGGCATCGGGATGGGTACTTAGCCACGCCTGATAGCTCGCCTTCGCTGACTCTGTTGCGGGCCTAAGTTTTTCAGCCTCTTGGGCGAGGGCAGGCGATGGCTTGGCCAAGGCAAACGTTTTCGACTGCCCGTAATAGGGATTGACCTTCTCCGAGATGCTCGGCGGTGGGCTCGTCGGAAGGAACAAAGCTCCTCCGTATTGAAGCAGCAGCGACACGCCGATCGCCGTAATGAGCGAAGCGATCCTCGAGTGCCCGCGCATCGGTCGATACGCGAATCGTTCGATGGCTACGCCAACAAGAGAGCAGACCACCATGCTCGCCAGCAACATGATCAGCAGGTTTGCAACCGTGGAGCCAGTGGGATATTGATCGGGGCGAAAACCCAAAAAGTAAGAAGTGAAAAGTGCCACGTAAGCCCCGAGCATGTACACCTCGCCATGAGCAAAGTTGATTAGGCGCAGCACGCCGTACACCATGGTATAGCCAAGCGCGATGAGCGCATAAATGGCTCCCAGGAGCACGCCATTGACAAGCTGTTGTGGCAGGGTGTTGAATTCAACCCCTGCCACAAGGTGCAGAGCGATCGTCATGCGCTAATTACTGACTTTGCGTGGTACTCGTCGTGCTCGGGCCGCCCGAAGTCGGGATGACCTGCTCCCACTCGTAGGCTTTCGCGAATGCCTGGCCCTGCTTGGTGAGCTTGACGACAAGCGCGCGCTTGTGCGGGTTGCCGCCCATGCCTTTAAGCGTGATCTTTCCAGAGACGCCCGGGAAGTTTTCGACGTTGTCGATGGAATCCCGCAGGGCCTTCGAATCCAGGCTTGCAGCCGTCTTAAGCGCCTCGAGAGTCATCATCGTGGCGTCGTAGCCGAGGGCGCCCATGGTCGTGCCGGGCTCGGAATGGTACTTCGCCTTCCACTTGTTCAGGAATGCTCCAACCTCTGGCCGGGTTTCTTTGTTGTTGTAGTGGTTGCAGAAGAAGCTTCCGAGAATGGCATCGCCACCAGTCGTCAGGATCTCGCTGCTGTCCCATCCGTCTCCGCCCAGGAGCTCCACGTCCTTGCCGATGCCTTGCTCGCGCGCCTGACGGGCGAGCGGGCCGGTCTCGGTAAAGTAACCGCTCATAAAGATGACGTCTGGTTGCTTCGCCTTCAAGTTCGTGAGCTGGCCCGAGAACTGGGTGTCCTTGGAGTTATAGAACTCTTCGTCGACCACAGTGCCGCCGAGCTTCACGAAGAAATCTCGGAAGCTGTTGCTGAGGCCGGTCGAGTAAGGCTGCTTCTGATCGGTGATCAGGCCGACCCTCTTCTTGCCTAGCTCTTCATAGGCAAACTTGGCCATAACCGGGCCCTGGAAGTCATCTGTGTAGCAGACGCGGAACACATTCGCGCCGATGTCGGTAAGGTCGGTCCTCGTTGCGCCAACGGCCACTACGGGAATGCCTTTCTCAAAGGCCGCGTTCGCGATCTGCGCGGTGATGCCGCTCGCCACTTCTCCGATGATCGCTAGAGAGCCGTCGGAGATCAATTTCTCTGCTGCGCTCTTGCCCTGCTCCGCGGCGGAATTACTGTCTGAGACGACAAGCTGCACCGGCTTACCGCCAATTCCGTTCGGGTTCGCCTTCTTGAACTCCTCCATGGCGAGCTCCCCGCCCTTCTTGCAGTCTTCGCCCCAGGGCTTAAGATCGCCGTTGAGACTGGCCACCATGCCGAGGATGATCTTGTCTCCGGCAGTGTTGCCCGGAGCGGTCGGCATCGGCCTCTTTGCCGCTGTCGTCCCCGTCGTCCCCGCCGTGGTCCCGGTCGTTGTGGTCGTGCCGGTAGTACCGGTGTCGGTGGTCCCGGCGTTGTTGCCGCAGCCGCAGCCTGCGAGGACTGCCAACGCTGCTAATGCTGAAAAGTTTAGGTATGGAATTCGACGCATTGTTTTCACCCGCATGCACCTGCTTGTGTCGGCTCTAAGGCCGCTTGTTAAGATTCGCACAGAGTATACGCATACGACCCGCCAAGACAGCACCAAAATTGCAGGCCCTGGCGCAGGCTGCACAGAGGATATTTACAAAACGAACGTCACATTTGCAGTTCTTGAGAGTTAATAAACACAAGCGATGCTCCTTCCCGCCATTTCCGCCCTTGTGCTCGCTCAGGCCGGGCTGACCGAGGTTCCTTTTCGCGTAGCGGACAGCGCTCTCATCGTGGATGCGGTCGTCAACGGCCGCAAAGCGTCGTTGATGTTCGACACTGGGTTCGGTGGATCCGTGGTCCTCAGCGACACGATCGACATCGGCCCTCCATCCGGGACCATGACCCTGCGAGACTTCGTGGGCGAGTTCCAAGCCAAGACCGTCAAGGTCAAGACCCTGCAGCTTGGCCACATGGCGATCGAAGCCTCAGGCATGCAGGTCGTCCAGCAGCCTACGAGGAACATGTCGTTCGGCTACAACATGCACACCGACGGCATCATGGGCCTGGAAGTCATCAAGAAGTACGTTACGAAGTTCGATTTCCAGAACCAGAAGTTCGTGTTCTATCCGAAGTCGGTCGACATCAGCCAGCGCAAGCCTGACAACAAGACAACTTTTCTGGGCAAGCTGCTGCCGATCGGGAACGATTCGCTGGAAATGCTCGTGACCGCTCCAAACGGGCGCACGATGGTCATGGCCCTGGACACGGGAAACAGCTTTTACGCGACGACACACAAGGATGTGCTCGAGCGCGTCGGTCTTTGGCCGAGCGGCCAGAGCGCCAAGTTTATGCGGCTGTCGGGGATCGCCTCTGGCGCGGTGGACAGTTGGAGCGTGAGGATGCCGCCCATGAGCGTTTTCGGCGTGCCCGCCCAGTCGTCCGTGTGGAGTGTTATCGACCTGCCTTCGAGCGCCGCCGAAAGCGATGGCACGATCGGCTTTGAGTTCCTCAAGAACTTCAATATCACGGTGGACTTCGAGCGCCGGCGGGTCTGGTTTGAGAACTTCACGGGAAAGACCGGCAGCGAGCCCACCGCCGAGCTCGGCTTGTTCGGCGGCTATCGCGACCGAACGAAGAAGGTGCAGGTTTGGCGCGTCACCCCCGGCAGTCCTGCTGACATTGCGGGAATCAAAGAAGGCGACGAGATCCTCAGCGTGAACGAAGAAAACCTGAGCGGCACGTCCTTCCGGCGGCTCGACACTCTTATGGAGGGCCCGCTCGGCAGCAAGGTGAGGCTAGCGATCTCTAGGGGCGGCCAGCTCAAGCGGTATGAGCTGGAACGGGCGTACTTGGTGAACGAGCTTCCCCCGCCGACAAGAAAAGATTGACTGCTTCGTCCAGCATCGGCTCGGTCAGGCGCCCAGTAAAGGTG
>JAXDKF010000290.1:0-5865 GCA_034667265.1 Fimbriimonadaceae bacterium | reverse complement strand
CCCGGAGCCGAGCCTGCGGTCGAACGCCTCACGCCGGGACGCTTGGTATGCCAACTACATCCGAACACTTCTGGAGCGGGACGTACGAGACCTCGCCAACATCGAGGCGCTGGCCCAGCTCCCGCGCGTGCTCCGGCTCATTGCCGCCAAAGCGGGCGAGACTCTGAATGTGGTGAGCCTATCGCGAGACACCGGCATCCCGAACACCTCGCTGCACCGGTATCTGGATCTGTTGAAGGCGGTGTTCCTGCTGCAGGACGTGAGGGCCTGGTCCAGCAGCCGCGAGACGCGCCTCACCAAAACGCCGAAGGCGTATCTAGTCGACACCGGGCTGCTCTGCTACTTGGACAACCTTGGACCAAATGCGTTGAAGGATGATCCTTTTAAGCTGAAGCCGGTGCTTGAGAACTTCGTGGCCATGGAGCTCAGGAAGATGGCCTTGGCGACGGACATGAGACCCGACCTCTACCATTTGCGCACCGTGCGCCAGCTCGAGGTCGACTTCGTACTGGAGGCTCGAGGCGGGGCGGTGGTGGGTGTTGATCTGAAGCCCGCGGCCACTCTGAATCCGAATGACGCCGATGGTTTGAGGTTCCTCAAGGAGCTCTCGGGCGACGACTTCAAAGGCGGAATCGTGCTCTATCTGGGCTCCACGATCGAGCCTTTGGATCGGGACATCGTCGCCATGCCGGTTTCAGCCCTGTGGACTTCTTGAACGCTTGGAAACGAACGGCAGTCAGAAGCTTTTGCCGTGAAACAGAACAGTCCGGAAGCCTTGCCCGCCTTTGACAAGGACGTGCTCAATGCGGTCGTCGAGACCCCGAAGGGCAGCCGCAACAAGTTCAAGTGGGACACTCGACACGAGCTCTACAAGCTGTCCAACGTGCTCCCGAACGGCTCTTACTTCCCTTATGACTTCGGCTTCGTGCCGTCCACGGAGGCCGAGGACGGCGATCCGATCGACGTGCTCCTTTTCATGGACGAGCCTGCGTTTCCGGGTTGTTTAGTGCCCGCGCGCTTGCTGGGTGTCATTCTGGCCAAGCAGGACGACGGCAAGCGCAACGACCGACTCATTGCCGTAGCGGGAGCCTGCGAGGTCCACAAGGATGTGTGCTCCCTGGACGATCTTTCGAAGGACATGCTGCACGAGCTAGAGCACTTCTTCACCTCCTACCACGAAGCCCGAGGCGAGGAGTTCAAGGTTCTCGGCCGGAAAGGTCCCAAGCACGCAGTTTGTTTAGTCAAAGAAGCCGAAGAGCGGTTCCGCGAGAAGCATCGGAAGCGGACAGAGAAGGGGCGAAAGTAAGCTGGCACAGATCCCGGGTCAGCCGTGTTGCATTCTCCAATGCTGGCTGTCGCACTCGCGATTCTTCAAGGCTCCAGTTCGCAAGACCTGCGACTCTACCAACAGTTTGAGCTCACCAAGGCTGGGCTGACACTGGAGTTGACAACGCTGCCTGACAGGCCAATCCAGTGGCAACTCGATCCAACCAAGATTGAGATAAGTGTTCGCAATTCGAACCCGCAAGCGAACGGAACCTTACTCCCGGCTATCTACGAGCCCATTCCGGGCATTCAAGGCCAAGCGCGTCTGCCACTGAGGTTCACGTCCGGGACGGTGGTCCCGAGCTGGTATGACGTCACGGCCACCGCTTCCAAGGCCATCATGCGAGATCCGCCTGGATGGGCCGACACTGGAGACGCGGCGACGATCAGATTCTACGTGCCTGGCGCCCGGAGTCTCAAGGACATGCGCGCGCGCTGGGTCGGAAAGCAGGTGTGGCCGTTGGGCGCTGCCGCATACACCGATGAAGGAAGCGAAGTGTGGGACCCGAGAAAACCTGCTGTGATCACCTCTAACGAGCCGTCGCCCGGTGAGTGGGGCAACGTAGCGTTCAACCCGCAATGGAGCGAAGACTTCGGGGGTGTGGGGTTCATATCGAGGGCGCCGCTGATCTTTCGATTGTCTCTTCCCGACATCCCGTTGCACCGCGATTCCACCGGAGTTGGACGCTTCGGCCCGAGCTTCTATCCGCCGATGCCGGGCGTGGCTCAAGATTTTTGGACGACTCCGGAGCCGCCTCGCAAGCGAGGAGCTGCTCAAGGCCACCTCTATATCGCCGACGAGTGGCAGATCGGGAGGATGTTGACCGTTCGTCCGCCTACGCAAGCCCTTCGGCACTGCGGCCGACGCGTTCCCTGGGCATTTGTCAGGCGCCAGATAGTTCCGGGGATGCCACGGGAGTTGGCGGTGCGGCTTGTCGGGTTTCCGAGGCAGGACGAGGATCCAGCCAAGCAGTGGAAACGGCCCAATTGGTATTTCGGCGGGCCCGCGCCATTCGCATACTCGATCGATTTCGATCGTCGCGGCCTCGTGAAGAAATCGCAACTGGAAGGTGAACTTCCTTAATCGCTCACGATTGCCTGCACCAAAGCTGTGGCTCCGAATCTCACTGCGTCGGTGCAAACTAGGCCGGTGCTCCGGGTGATCTGTTCACAAGCCGCGCGAGCCTCATCGTCGGTTTCGAGGGCGGCCGTGTTTAAGGCGACAGCCACGGTCTTGGGTCTCGGAAAGGTGCCACAAGCCTCGGCCAAGTCTTCGTACAGCCGGATGTAGGTCCGCAAGGGCGGGATCTCGATCTCGGGAATCCGGCGCAGGGTCTTCTGGCCGGCGCGATGACAGAGGATGAGATGCGTGGGGCACGACCCGCGGAGGAGCGGAAGGTTGGCCGTGCTGCCGGGATGGATCAGCGCTCCTTGGCCCTCGACGACGATCAGCTCTGAGTCCGCAACGGCGAGCACCTCTCGCTCTATCGAGCCACTGGCGAAGTCCACGCGCACTGCGTCTAGGGGAACGCCTCGGCCCCACACCACGATGCCGATCTGACCGGTGGCGACGAACTCGGTCTTGATGCCACGCTCACGCGCGGCCTTCACGAGCTCCAAGCCCGCGGTCATCTTGCCGACCGCCATGTCGGTGCCGGTCATGAGCACGCGCTTGTTCGGCAGATGCCGGGCGGCGCCGCTCCCGACTCCAAGGCCGGGCGGCTCAACGCGCACGTCCCAAATGAACTGTCCAGGCTCCAAGTTTGGATAACGAGGCTCAAGGCGCTCATGCAAGCCGTTGACCACACTCATTCCGCGCTGGACGGCTTCGTCGATGACCGGAAACCACTCGGGCGGAAGTCCTCCGCCGGGAGGTGCGATGCCAAGAACGAGCACCTTCGCACCCAGATTCTGGGCCTCTTCCAAGTCCCCCACGATTGGGCACTCGCGTTGAATTCCTGTGATCTGGGAGATGCTCTGGCCAGCGGTTCTTGAATCTACGATGCAAGCGATTGGATTAGGCGAATGGCGCAAAACGCCGTAGCCCATCTTCCCGGACGGCTCGCCGACGGCGCCCTCCATGTAGATGGCCAACGGCAGGTTGCGATCAAGCATGGGGCAGCTCTGCGCCATGGCCCGGCACGTCTCGCGGGGAGACCACTCCACTTTGGATTTCCGCGCCCATGGCGGGGTCGGGGTTAAGATTCAGGTGCGAGTCCAAATCGATGTAGTCGAAGAGAGCGCCCATGGCCGCGCCGGCTGCAATCGCGACCGACGACTCGCTCATGCACCCGATCATCGTGCGCAGATGATGGGCGCGGGCCGTCGCGACGATGCGCAGCGCCTCAGTAATGCCGCCGCACTTCATCAGCTTGAGATTCACTCCATCCACACGATCCGCGTAGCGCGCCACATCCTCGGAGAATCGGCAGGACTCGTCGATGAAGATCGGAAGGGGCCGGTTGTGATACAGCGCGCGCAGATCGTCTTCCGATCCCTCCGGCAGAGGCTGCTCTACGTAGTCGACGTTTTGCGCGCTCAGCCACGTGAGCATGGATTTTGCGCCGCCGACGGTCCAACCGCCATTGGCATCTACCCGCAAGCCGACACCGAAGGGTCTCGCGGCCTTAGCCGCTGCTTCGAAGTTAACGCGGTCCGCCTCGATGCCATCTGGCGACCCAAGCTTAACTTTCAGATACTTGGCCCCTGTCTGCTTGAGGATCTCCGGCACACGTTCCTTGATGACCTCAGGCGGGTTGATGCCGATGGTCACGGAGGTAGGGACACAGTCTCGAGGCAGGCCCAGCATCTTGTAGAGCGGCATGTTCGCCTGCTTGGCCAGGAGGTCCCAAAGCGCAACGTCGAGCGCGGCCATGGCGGGAGGGTCGATGTTCGCGTCCTTCATCGCTCTCCAGATCACGTGAGGGGCGTGGCCGTGATCCAACAGAGGTGCGGACTTTAGATCGTCATCACCCTTGGCACCGAGGAATTCCTGAAGCTGCGCTTGGCCCTTCTCCGCAGTCCACTCGGATGCCGTGGCGGGCGAGAGCTCGCCAACGCCGGCGTGAGTTCCGTCGGACACGAAGACGAAGAGGTTCTCGGTGGAAGTTGAAGTGCCTCGGCTGATCTGGAGGGGGTAGCGCTTGACCAGCTCGAGCTTGCGAAAGGAAACGAAAAGCACGGGTTGGATTATGCGGCTTCGGCGTCCGGCGTTAGGCGTTCGGGCCAGGATGACAGTTAGGAGATGCTTGCGATTAGGTCCTTGTAGCGCTCTTTCACGACTTTGCGCTTGACCTTGAGTGATGGCGTGAGCTCGCCGGATTCGATAGTGAAAGCCTTGTCGAGCAGGGCGAACTTCTTGACCATCTCGAAGCCCGCGAGGGTCTTGTTAACCTTGTCGATCTCTGCTTTGATCAGGGGCTTGGCGCCGGGCATTTGAATGAGCTTGGCCGAGTCTTTCTCGTCTGTGTTTAGCGCTGCCCGCAAGTGGTCGAGATTGGGTGTGATCAGGGCGATGCAGTGCTCCAGGCCATCTCCAAGCACGACCGCTTCAGCGATCAGAGGCGATGCCTTAAGCTTGCTTTCAATGGGCTGGGGTGCGATGTTCTTCCCGTTGGCAAGGACGAGAAGGTCCTTCTTGCGATCGGTGATCCTGACGTACTGGCCTTCCATTTCGCCGATGTCGCCCGTGTGGAACCAACCTTCCGCGTCGATGGCTTCCGCCGTCTCTTGGGGCTTGTTCCAATAGCCCTTCATCACACTTTTGCCCCGGATGAGGATCTCGCCGTCGGACGCGAACTTGAACTCCACTCCCTCGAGAGGCTCGCCGACCGTCCAGTACTTGCTGCGATCTGGATGGTTGAACGAGCTTCCAGCGGTCGTTTCGGTGAGCCCGTAGCCTTGCAGCACCTTCAAGCCAAAGGCCATGTAGAACTCGGCCACGTGCGGCGGGAGCGCGGCGCCACCGGAGACGAAGAAGCGGATGCGGCCCCCCATCTTCTCTCGTATTTGCTTGCCCACCAGTGCGTTCGCTAACGGATACAGCGGCGCGAATTTGCCTTGCGCGTGCTTCACGCCTTGGGCAAGCGCCAAGTCGAAGAGCTTCTGCTTGGCGGGCGGCTGCTTCTTGGTGGCGTCGACGATCTTCTCCCGAGTGGCTTCCAGGAAGCGCGGGACGCAGAGCATGATGGTAGGCCGCACGGTAAGGATGTCGGAGGCCAACGAAGCCAGGCTCTTGGCATAGGCGATGCACGCGCCGCAAGAGATCGGCAGCACCTGGCCCGCGAAGCGCTCGTAGACGTGCGACATCGGTAGGAAGCAGAGGAAAGTGTCGTTCTCGTCGATCGGGAGCGTCTTGACCACTGACGCGCACAGAAACGTGTAACCCTCGTGCTTGAGCATCGCTCCCTTGGGCTCGCCGGTGGTGCCGCTCGTGTAGATGATCGTGGCGATGTCTTCCCCTTGGATCTGATCGAAAGCCGTTTCCCATTGTTGTTGAGAGATCTGGTTGGCCGGATCCTGGGCGCGCGAGGTGAGCGA
>JAXDKF010000289.1:0-8614 GCA_034667265.1 Fimbriimonadaceae bacterium | reverse complement strand
ATCTTTCCTCATCTGCTAGCGCGGACAAAGAGGTCCTTGTCAACCGTTGGGAGCGTCTCAGCTTTCTTCTTCCGGCGGGCAATGAATGCATCGAGGCTGTACTGACCGCCTCCCCTGGCGGCCAAGTATAGAAAGATGAAGCACAGCAGGACCGCGGGCTCGCCGTGATTCTGAATCGGCCAAGCGCCGCTGGGCTGATGGCCCTGAAAGTAGGCCACGGCCATCTCGCCTGAGAGGATGAACGCCACCGGCCTAGTAAACAGGCCGAGCATAATCGCGATCCCGCCGAAGAACTCCAGGATGCCCGCAAGGCCCGTTTCGGAAAAGAGCTGGGCCGTGCCTGTGGGGAACATCTCCCGGGGCAGTCCGCCGAACCAGCCGAACAGCTTCATTCCTCCGGCCTGCAGGAATAGCAAGCCTGCCACGACCCTGAGCAGGAACAGAGCGAGCTCGGTTGCCGGGTGCTTGTCGAACTTCAGTTTGGATGTGTTCATGGGTGTTTCCGTTGGCCCCCTCGGGCTCCTGGAGAATTGTCGTCTTAGACGGTAGAGAATCGACATCCCCCGGAAAATTGGTTCTCTTTGGCCCGGAGGATCTTAGTGGACGAGGGTTAGGACGGGCCAGCGGAGGTACGGGGTTTTGAACTTATCTACATCTTTGGCACATCGGGCACTGGTAGTGGCCCGCCTTTTGTATTTACAATAGAGAGTGAACTGCGGCAGGAGCTGTCGAAAGTTCAAAAACTCGGGAACCGCATCTGGACCCGCGTAGCTCTAACGGTTATGCGGAATCCGGGCCAAAGACGGCGCGGCGATCCGATGTTTGCCCAGACCGCCGGGCATAGCAGGCGGAACCAAATAAAGGAGGAGTCTCTATGGCAGAGAACCAGGCTAAGGCTAATCGTATGCGCAACGGAGCGCAGATCGGTGGCGGCCGCACAAGGATGGACGCGGGGGAAATGGATTCCCGGATTGACTACGACGAGCGCTCGACACTTGCGTGGCGCTCCCTTGACCCATTCGTACAGTTTTACGCGGACCCATCTAGTGAGGTCCCGGACTGGCAACCCAGGGACTGAAACACATACGAATCTTGGCCTCGTAGCGCAAACCGCTGCGGGGCCTTTGCCGTTTTTGAAGGAGCCAAATGGATAACGACAAAAGAGACCAACGATCAGGCCCCGATCTTCATCGGCCCCTTGACAAGCAGGAGATCCAAGAGCCGAACGAAGGCGATCCGGAAGCGCGAGAGCTAGGGCACTTGGTCGGGCAAACGGCTGAGGCGCAGCCCGGCGTGTTCGATACAGGAGCGCCGAGCATGATCGACGGCAAGCGCCCCGGCCCCACGCGGCTGGACCCGAATGCTGTGCAAGGACCTGGTGGGGATTCGCGGCCGGATTTGATCGACCCCAGCACGGCCCAGTTCCGATTGGCCGACAACGACTCGATGATGACGACCACGCGCGAGAACCTGCCGCCGCCAGACAGGGCGTTGGCGGAAGAGATGGCAAAAGGCCGCTCGGACGATGACACGATCGTCGTTGCGAAGCCTCATAAAGGGCCACTGGACAAGGAGATCGCAGACCTGGAACACAGCGCCCAAAAGCTGAAGGAGCCCAAGGAGCCTTTGGATCGATAAGGGAGATATGCATGGACGACAAGAACGTATACGGAAGCAACAAGCCGGAGGCCGAGGACACCGGGGTTCCCACCATTCGCGAGATGGATCCGAAGAATGCCAAGCCTAAGCCCGAAAAGGGCGTCGATAGGATGCTGGACGATCAACGGAACCAAGAGGCAAACGACTCGCCCAGCGGCGGAATGGGCCGGGATGGGACGCCTCGGGATAACGCAACCCAAGGGGAATGGCATCGGGAGGCGTGACTCGACATCCGTAAATGGTAAGTAGTAAATGGTAAATGGCTGGAAGATCTTCCTTGAACCTGCGTGTCGGCGTCATTAGAACCAAGACATCTCCGATCGAGCGTCGGAGACGCATAATAGAACCATGAGCGCAACCGCAGGCAGCGTTGCTTCAAGCCGGGGCGATGAGGCTCGTTTTAAGAACGGGCTGACTACCACCATGGCGCCCTTCATCGAGGAAGCGCAGGCGCACGGCGAGCTGTACATCCGGCAACCTTACGAGCTTTACTCGCCCGAGAATCACGAAGCGTGGCGCAAGCTGTTCGCCCGCATGCAGGAGCGTTGGCACATGTACGCCAACGAGCACTTCATGAAGGGCATCGAGAACCTCTGCCTGAATCCTGAGGCGGTGCCTCGTCTCGAGGACGTCAACAAGTTCTTGAAGCCACTCACCGGTTTCAAGGCCAAGCCGGTCAGCGGATACGTGCCCGCGTACATGTTCTTCGATTGCCTGCGCAACCGCGACTTCCCGACAACGATCACGATTCGGCGTTCAGACCGCTTGGATTATTTGCCTGAGCCGGACATTTTCCACGACATCGCCGGCCACGTGCCGATGCACACGGACAAGGCGTTTGCCGACACGCTTGTGCGGTTCGGCGAGGCCGCCCACTTTGCCGCGCACATGTGCGCGGAGATCAAGGAGGAAGAAGTGAAGCTGCAGCGCTTGACGAGCATCGTCAAGGCCATGGCGCGGTTCTTCTGGTTCACAATCGAGTTCGGGCTGATGCGCAGCAGCGATGGCAAGGATATCAAGGTTTACGGGAGCGGCCTCTTGAGCTCCTACGGAGAGATCGAGCATTGCGTGGTCTCACCCGAGGTCCAGCGCTATCCGGCGCAGCTCGAGTGGATGATCAACCAGTATTTCGAGATCGACCACTATCAGCCGCTGCTGTTCATCGTGGACTCGTTCGATCATCTGTTTTCACTTGTCGACCAGCTCGAGGATTGGATGAAGCACGGGAAGCTGAACAACGTCTCGCCAGGCGAGCCGGGTGTCAGCGCAGCGGATTTGAAGAGCTTCGTCGAGGCTGTCAAGTAGGGTCGTCTGTCATCTTCGTATTGGACAGTCTTTGTGAACTCTGTGGTTCTCTGTGCCTCTGTGGTTGCATTTAAGCTAATCGCCGCCCGCATGGTCCGCGAGTAAACTCAAACCCTATGCCCACTGAGATCTTGATGCCTGAGCTTGGAGAGTCTGTTCATGAGGGGACGGTCAGCCGCTGGCTGAAGAAAGAAGGCGACCTCGTGAAGGAAGACGAGCCGGTGGTCGAGATCATGACCGACAAGGTCAACACGGAGCTCCCCGCGCCCGCGACGGGTGTTCTCACGAAGATCTTGATACCTGAGGGAGGCCAGGTAGAGGTCTTTGCTCCCATGGGCATTATCGAGGAGCAGGGAAGCGCAGCAGTGGCGGCGTCCAAGCCTGCCGAAGAGAAGAAGCCCAAGGACGAGCCCAAGCCGGCAGCCGAGCCGGCCAAAGCGCCCGCGCCCGCCGCAATGCAGCCTTCGGCTAGCGCCATGGATGGTGGACGCCGATGGTACACCCCGGTCGTCCGCTCCATAGCCAAGAAGAACAATGTTACTGAAGCGGAGCTCGCCGCAATCTCGGGCTCGGGCGGTAGTGGCCGTGTCACCAAGCGGGACCTGGAGTCCTATCTAGCATCCGGTAAGACGGGTGCGGCGCCTCGCATCGAGGCAAAGCCCGCCGCCCCAGTGGTAGCGGGGCCCGATCAAGAGGTCGTGAAGCTGGTCGGCATGCGAAAGATGATCGCCGAGGCGATGGTCCGCGCCGCGCAGGTGCCCGTCGTTACTACCGTCACCCAAGCCGACGTCACGGCGATGGTGCAGTTCCGAGATGCGAACAAAGATGCATTTCAGCAGCAGAACGGCGTGAAGCTGACTTACACCCCGTTCTTCATCAAAGCCATTACGGAGACGCTGCTCGAGTTTCCGATGGTGAACTCGTCTTTGCAGGGCGACACGATCGTCGTTAATAAGGTCGTCCACATGGGCGTGGCCGTCGCCTTGGGTGCCAAGGGAGACGAGGGGTTGATCGTCCCCGTGATCCGCAATTGCGAGAGGAAGAACCTGGTTGACCTTGCGAAGGAGCTCGACAAGATCGCGAAGAAGGCTCGGAGTAATCAACTTTCCGTGGAGGACGTGCAGGGGGGCACCTTCACGCTGACCAATCCCGGCACGTACGGCGCTCTGTTCGGCACGCCGATGATCAATGCCCCTCAGGCGGGAATCATGGGTGCGTACGCGATCAAGAAGGTGCCCGAGATCATCAACGACATGATCGGCATCCGCTCCGTGATGCACTTGGTGCTCACCTACGATCACCGGATCGTCGACGGTTTGGTGGCGGGTCGGTTCTTGGCGGCGGCTCGAGATCGGTTGGAGAAGTTCGACTTCTTTAAGTAGAAAAACGGCGCCTCGGCGCTTGCGCTCCCAGTAACCATGCGACACCTGGCAGGGGCGTGTTCGTCTAGAAAAGCATGAGCCTGCTCGTGACATGCACTCTCGTAGCTCTGTCGATGCAACGCGCGACCGCCACCGGCATCTACGGTGACTGGGTCACGATCCCGATCATCGACACGCAGGGTAGAGGTTCGCTACACCTCCACAAAAACGGCACTTACACCCTCAAGTTTCAGCCTGCCAAACAGGCGGAGCTCACCGGGAAGGGCAAATTCAAGGTTGCGAACATTCCCCCTCCGGGTTCCAACGACGAGGCTGACAGGATTGTGTATTTATCCGCCGATGAGTTTGGAGGAAAGAAGCTCAAGCCCGGTCAATTGCCAATTAAGAAGCTGGGCTACTACTCTCACGGTCCGGTGCTCACCGATGGCCAAACGATCGCCTATTGCCATCCGGGCGATGAAGAGCGCGTCAAGAAGCTGTTTAGCGCGCCCGCGGCAGGCAAATAGCCGGGCCGGAACCGCAATACCGTAACACCTCGTCCGTCCATCCGTCCCAATGCAAAACGCCGCGAAAGCGGCTGGAGATACGATGAGACGAATTCGATATGCGGCAGCGGTTGTGGTGATTGGAACTCTGGGTTTGGGCGCCATGGGCCTTGCACAAGACGGGTACCTCGGCAAGGGTAAGCAATCCGGCCGAGAGGATAGATCCCGGCGATACGGCAACAACGAGTACCTCGACGCCATCGAGCGCACGGCCAACATGGTCAACGACCAAGAGGCCACGCAACTGGCAAGGGCTCGCGGCCTAGACCTACTGAACCTCACCTGGGAGGACACGGGACGCTACAAGAACTCCTCTGTAGGCCCGAACATCAGCGACATGACCATCCAAGTGGCGGCTGATTATAAGGGCGAAGGCTATCGGGTGAAGTCCATGCCCGTCATACGATTTCCAAACTTCTCGGACAGAAGCGCAGACATCGATCCGCACAATTTCACTCTGCTGGTCGGCAATGAGAAAGGGAGGGGCCTGCAGCGCGTCTCGCTGTACGACTTCTTAGACCATCCGCAGGATTTCCTGCACGATCCGCGTTCATGGCCGGGCGGCGATCACACGTTGCTTGCGGAGCGCGACAACAGCGTGCTAGCCAGTGCTCAGGCGTGTTTCCTGCCAGTGCCGAAGCAAGGGAAGGCCACGTTCAATCCCGTGCTGTTCAACTACCAATCGAGCAGAGGCAATCCCGCGGTGCTCACCATCTTGGCGACTCGGGAGGGCACCAGCGTCACAGTGATCGACAACACGCGCGATGCATTTGCCGAGGGCGCGGTGTGGGGCCAGCGCCTGTTTCATAACCAGAACGGGATGCGCGCGAGCTTAACCGGCCAACGCGAGAGCGATTACTACCGGGGCGGTTCAGGCAACATTGGTCCGGGCGAAGATCCTCAACAACAGCAGTGGAGGCGGCCCGAAAGACAGGCAAACCTGAACATGGTCCTGTTGATCCAAGTGCCGTTGATTCAGAGGAACGAGCGGCAGTACTCGATCGACGAGAGCTACGGCGTTTCAGCGCCGGCTGCTGTAGGCGGCATGGCCAAACGGAGCAGCAACGTGGAGAATGCGGTGATTGGCCACGGAAAGCTCGAAGGACCCTTTACGGAGATCGATCACCTGAACATCGAGCGGGACGAGCGATTCCCGATCCGCGTGACCGTTCAGTTCTACAAGGCGACGTCTAATGGCGTGGTCAATGCGCAGGACTTGGACGCCGTACGGAACAGCATCGACTGGGTCTACAGCCATGGCGATGCGGTTGGCTCTCTAGTCACCCAAGGCAACACGGGCCGACCGACCGAGTACTGGGGCATGAAGGTGCAGCCGCCCTATTGGTGGGAGCAATTCTGGAACCGGTATGAGCGGAACCAGGGAATGGGTCGGGACGAGGCTCGGCGCCGTCTGGCGCGGATTCTCGGCCAGGACTACATGGATCGACCGGTGTGCGAGCTGTATCTGCGTGATCGATTGCGAGGCGCAGCAACGCAGGACTGAGCGTGCAGAAAGCGTTAAGCCCTGAGTGTTGAGCCTTGAGTGTTGAATCTTAGCCTCCAGCCACCTGCAGTTCGTTAACACAAGATCTGCGTCGGGCACCGTGTCCGGGGCCAAGCGATTGGCTAGGCGTTGGGCAGCGAAATGGGTGGGAGTGCGATTGCACTCCCACCCGAGTTCACTTGCAAGCAGCAGGCCGCTTACTTGGCTGCGCGGCGCTTTCTGCGAAGAAGCGCGAGTGCGCCAACGCTAAGGGCCGCGAGAGATGCGGGCTCAGGCACCGGGGCCATTCCGCCGATTCGGACCTGCTTGATATCTTCGATGTCCACCGTTGTGGTGAAGGAGACCAGGCTGATCGACTCGCCATTGGTGGCGATGATCCGGAAGAAGTTCTCGCCATTCTTATCGAGCGCGAAAGTCTCAACGTGCGATGCTTCGCCGACCGGGCTGACGGTGAAGGTCACGAATCCATCGTCGTCGGCATTGAGGTTGAGAATCAGCGATGTGAAGCTGAGTGACGTATCGTGAAGAGCGATCGACATCGCCGTGAGAGCTCCATCGCCTGCCTCGATTCGGGCCTGGCCGCTCGAAGGAGTCGTCAGGGTCTCACCGGCGTCGAAAAAGTCGACGATAGTCGCAGTGTCGTTAGTGTCGCCTTGAACGAGCAACGCGTTGTCAGCCAGGGATAGGCTGTTGTACTGAACGTTCTCGTCGCCGGCGATATTGCCCGGACCAACGATGATGGAAATGTCCGCGCTTGCAACGGCGGGGATAAGGGCTAGCGCCGCAAAGGCGGCAAATGCTACTGCTTTCAAGTGGTAACTCCTCTCAAATCAAAATGCCCGTTCTGCAGCAAATCTACAGAAACGCGGCAACAACAGTATAACTGGCAAGGCTTGATCCAAAGGGCCAGAAGTCGATGAAAGCTGCAACAATTGCCGGTGAAACTTAATCACTTTGCTCCAGATAACGCACCCTTTGCTTCAGTAGATCAACTCGAAACCCAATCCCTCCAAAGTCTTCCATGGATAACGCTTCGGATCGGATTTGCGACCTTTGGGGACGGCGATGTATTCGTGGCTCGTGATGTACTGGAGAGTCGGGAAGCGGCGGCGTAGCGCGAGAATCAGGTCTTGCAGAGCGATGATCTGGGACTCGGGGTAGGGGTCCTTTCCGTCGTTAAGGTTGACCAGCTCGATACCGATGGAGAAGTTGTTGAGATTCTCCCGCCCCTGTTTGTCCTTGCTGACGCCTGCATGCCAGGCGCGCGAGAATGTCGAGACGTTCTGAACGATCGAGCCATCTTTGCCGATCGTGAAATGGGCGCTGACCTGGCTCTTGGTGTCGTAAAAGGCGCGCGTGGTGGCTTCCAGAGTCGGAATCACAGTGGAGTGGAGGACGATCGTGTCTACGACGGCGGCATCGGGCCGGCGGTTGTAGTTCGGCGACTGGACCCAGATCAGCTTCGCAAAACCAGGGTCGACCCATGGGCTTGGCATGGGGAAGTCTTGTGGCGTTTGGAGAGCGAGCGCGAATAGGAGTCCCAGAGCCGTGGGGGCCATGAATCCTTTTACCCTGCCTCTGATGGCACGAAACGGGCAACACCTAGGGCTGGTTTGAACGTGTGAAGTAAAACAGACCAGGATTCTATGAACCGTCTTTCCCTCCTCCTCCTATTTGCGCCCGCTTTTGCGTCGGCCCAGGTCCACTACACGCTCGAGCCTGAGCCCGCCAACAAGTCAGTCCGGATCACCGTCACGACCGAGAAGTCCGGCGACCAGGTCGGCTACTTCTTTCCAGCGTGGGTGCCAGGCTTCTACGTCATCCTCAAGAGCTACCAAAAGGTAAGCGACGTGAAGGCCGTCGACGCGAGCGGCAAAGCCCTCAAGATCCTGCCTCAGACCAATCCGCGGCGCTGGCTGGTCGAGAACCCAACGCACGGCCGCGTGACACTCAGCTACCGCGTCTTGGGCGATGACCCAGGGCTGGGCTTCTTTGCCGTAAACGTGCGACCCAAGACCGCGTTCGTCCTCGGCGCAGGCGCCTTTATGTACGTCGAGGGTCGCAAGGAAGAGAAGACAACTCTGAACGTGCAGAATCCGGCCGGATGGGACATCTCAACCTCGATGAACGCGGCGCCTGACGGCAGCTTTTACGCGAGGGACTACGACGAGTTCGTGGACCATCCGATCGACCTGGGACAAATGGTCAAGCGGCAGTTT
>JAXDKF010000288.1:0-3278 GCA_034667265.1 Fimbriimonadaceae bacterium | reverse complement strand
CAGCTCGCAAAAGTTAAGGAGCTCATCAAGAAGAACCGGCTAGTCACCTTGTTTGGCGCTGGGGGAACGGGCAAAACGCGGCTCTCGCTTCAAGTGGGTGCAGAGCTGGTCGAGGATTTTAGCGATGGCGTCTGGGTCGTTAACCTCGTCGGCTTGAAAGACCCGGAGCTGGTCGCCCAAGGCATTGCTCAAGCGCTGCCAATCTCCTTGAAGCAAAGGGAACCGTTTCAAGCGATCGTTGAAGATTTCAGGGAAGCGCATGCGTTGTTCGTGATCGACAATTGTGAGCATCTGGTCAAGGGAGTCGCGGCCGTGGTACACAAGCTCCTGCGAAGTTGCGCAGGCCTGACAGTGCTCGCGACAAGCCGAGATCAACTCGGGGTAGCGGGCGAGGCGATTTACGAAGTCCCGCCGATGGATTACGATCTGAAAGGCAGGTCGCCGGACGCGGAAATAGTCGCAGGCCTCGAGTCGGTGGAGTTGTTCAGAGAAAGAGCAAGCGCACGGCTCTCCGGCCAAGACGTCCTCACCAGCGAGACCGCTGCCGACATTGCCGAGCTGTGCAAGAAACTAGATGGCCTTCCTCTTGCCCTTGAGCAAGCAGCGGCCAATCTGAGCTACATGTCGCCGGGCGAGATTTTGCGGCGCTTGGGCCGCCATCTCGGCATCCCGCCGAACGATGTGGAGGGGGTCGACGAGCGGCACAGGACCATCCAAGCAACCATCGACTGGAGTTACGGAATGCTCTCGGATGCTGAAAAGCACCTATTCAAGAGCCTCTCAATCTTCTCTGGTGGTTGGACCCGGGACGCCGCGGAACACGTATGCGCCAATGAAGTTGTAACTCCCGCGGACGTTGTTCCCACCCTTCAGCAACTCGTAAAACGCAGCATGGTGTTATATCTGCGCGGGGCAGACCGCTATCGAATGCTAGAGCCGATCCGCGAGTTCGCCGAAGCCAAGCGCGACCCGAAGACCGTTCCCGAACTGCGCGCCAAGCACTTCGATTGGTATCTGCAGGTTGCCAAGCAGGCGCAAGAAGCCGGTCTTGAAGGAAACGGCGGAGTACACGTCCAACGCTTATCGGACGACGAAGAGAATGTGCGCTCCGCCCTCACGTGGGGTTTCGCGCAACCCCGATGTGGCGAAACTGTGCTGGAATTTTGTCTCTCGATGTATCCGTTTTGGCTCGCAAAGGGTTACTTGCGAGAAGGTGCCGCGTGGATGCAACGGGCAATGGACGCGGCCGAAGCGATGCCCGATAAGCTCCGAGCGGCAGCACTCAACAGCTTGGGCGTTCTCATGTGGCAGCAGGGCCTCCTCGAGCCAGCGAAGGCCGCAGTCCAAGCGAGTCAGGAACTGTGGCTCTCTATTGGAGACAGAGCGAAAGTCGCTGCTACGCGCAGCAATCTCGCAGGCATCGCGTTCATGAAGGGAGACGTCCAGGAGGCAGTTGACGAGTTCCGGCCCGCCGTCGAGATTCTGAGGGATCTGGGCGATGAGCGAAGGCTGGCGCCGGCGCTAAGCAATCTGGGAGTCGCTGAATCCATGCTTGGGAACCTGGCTCAAGCCGCCGCTTTCCTGCAAGAAGCAGTTGATATTTACAGAAAGCTCAAGAACAGAGGCGGAGCGGCCAAAGCGTTCGATAGCCTGCTCGGGATTTACGACGCGCAGGGCACGCTGCTGGAACACATGGACTTGTTCCTTGAGGCGTCGGAGCTCGTGGAGGCTGATCAAGACGATCTGACGTTAGAAAACCTGCTAGAAGTGGGAGCGCGGGCGTGCCTGCAAACGGGTGAGTCCCAACTGGCCGCACAAGCGATCGGAGCGATGGAGCTCCTGCTCGAGCAATCGGGCAGGCAGGTGCCCCTCAGCCAGCAGCAGAAGCGAGCTGAAATCGCGGAGAGCGTTCAGGCCGCCCTCGGCTACTCCGCATTCAAACGCGCATGTCGAGAAGGGCGCCAAATCGGCGCCCATGCGATGCTCGGCTTCTTACGCCAACACTTTATGGGCGATAGCTGAGCTATTTCGTAGCCGCATACCGCTGCCCAATTGCAAGCGCGGCCTGCATAGGCGGGGAAGGCTCCGACTCACCGCCGCAGTTCACGAATGCAGCGACAACAACGCCCGCCTTCGGGAAGTCGAGAGCTGCGCGCGCATCGTGCCATTGGAGCCGTTGTGCATGTGCATCGTCTCCAGACCTTTGGGCGTTTCGATGCCCCACCCACAAGCGTAAGCGCGTGACTGGCCCGCTTCCTCCGGCGCGCCCTGATGCAGTCGCTGAACGGTGATTGACTTCAGCAATCCGTTCTCACCGCGCATGCCTTTCATGTGCATGACCCCAAATTTTGCGAGATCGTCGGCTGAGCAGTAGAGCCCGCCTCCCGCGCCTGCGAACATGAATTCCATCGGGCCGGTGAAGTTTGTAGGTTGCCAAGTGCGGCCTGGACCGCGCACATGGCCGCTGGGGCGTGCGGATGGAAGCGTGTCGACGCCGGTGTAGCTGTGCGTCATGTGCAACGGCTTGAAGATCATGTCCTTCACGAGCTGCTCATACGGCTTCTTCATCGTTCGTTCGGCGATGGTGGCCAGCAAGCCGTAGCCCGCATTCGAATACGCGAACCGCTCTCCAGGCTTGGCGATGGGATCGCGGCTCAGCACGTCGCGCGCATAGTTATCGCGGATCTTCACTGGGTCCGTGGCGCCGTTGACGATCCGGTCCACCTGCGGCTTTCTCATGCCTGGATCCTGAGGAATGCCGCCTCGGTGGTGCATGATCTGCTCAAGCGTCACGGCCTTGTAGCTCGGCTTCATATCAACATCCGGTAATGCTTCGCCCAAAGTCGTATCCCAGCGCAACTTGCCCATCTCGATGAGCCGGCCGATGATCGTCGAGCAGATCGGTTTGCCGATGGAGCCGATGCACCATGGATCTGTTGGCTGCACCGCATCCGTTTTGCCGGCTTCCCGAACACCGGCCGCGACTTGATCGATGTGATCACCCCGCCCGATCGCGATAGCCATCGCCGGCGAGTCGGTGTCCTTTCGGATCGCTTCTGTCAACTTGGCCAGGTCCGTCCAGCCCCGATAATCCTTTGGCGGAGGCACATCGAGGTCGCCAGGGTCTGTGAGCTGCACCCGCTGGATCTTGCCCGCAAGGGAGAGCTCGACGATCCAGCCAAGTCGCTGCCCGTTCTTGTCCTCCAGTTCGGCGCGGATCTCCGAGCGATTTTTGCCGACGATTTTGATGAGCCTGAACGGCGCGCCCTCTTCCGCGA
>JAXDKF010000287.1:0-6346 GCA_034667265.1 Fimbriimonadaceae bacterium | reverse complement strand
CACGAACATCGCGGGTCTCATGAGGGAGCGCAGGTTAATCGGCTTGTCGTCCAGGGCTGCGAGGAGCAGGTCCTTCGCGTGGATGACGCCAACAATTTGGTCGTCCGTGTCCTCGAAGAGCGGGATGCGGGAGTGGCCGGTTTCCCGAATGACCTTGATGACCTCGGCGGGATCGCTCTTGACGGGCATGGAATCCAGATCTACTCGCGGAGTCATGATTTCGCGAGCGACCGTATCGGTGAATTCAAAGACGGAGTGAAGGAGCTCTCGCTCGTCCCCCTCGATCTCGCCTGACTCCTCTGCGGATTCCACCATCGTCTTGATCTCCTCTTCCACGGGGTTGGGGATCTCGAAGGTGGCCTGGCCGCCAAACCGCGAGGTCAGCAGGTTTGCGACGAACGTGACGAACGCCGCGAGAATGCCAAAAACGACCCAGGACGCCCGCATAAAACCGTAAAGGCGGCCCGCAACGCGGTGCGGATGCAACGTCGCGTAGCTCTTTGGCACAAGGTCGATGACCATGCTGAGCAGACCCACCGGAGCAACGATAGCCAAGGCATACAGGATCACCACGCTGAGCGGCGGGTTGGGGTCGGCCATCGCTGCTGCAGCCGCGCTGTTCCCCAGCGTAAAGCCGAAGAAGACCATCGCCAGCTTAAAGCTCTGCCGGCCCAAGATGCATGCCGCGACAAGGCTCGACCGGTGGTTCAGAAGCCACTCGAGGCGCTCCGCGCGCTTCGGGTCTTTGTCCTTGGCGAACTTTACGTGCATCGGCCTAAGTAGATCGAGGGCGGTTTCGGCGCCGACGTACAGGGCGCTGAAGGCGATCGCCAAGAACATGGCGACTATCCAGATCCAGACAACGTCCGTCAGGCGGGCAATGGACCCCAAATCGGTTTGGGCTAACGCTTGGCCGCCAAGCAGCCAGGCCGCGCCAAAAGGAACGAGCACCACTGCGCTTGCAAGCATGGAAGGCCGTCGCCTATTCAAGAAGAGCGGCTCTTTCATTTGGGCAGCAGTCCAAAGAGCACGAGGCCGAGAACAACTCCAACTCCAGCTCCAAGAGAGATCTCCACCACGGAGTGGATCTTTGCCTCCCACCGGCTTTGCGCGACGATGGCGGCGAGAAGAACCGCGATCGCGGAGACGATCGCGTTATCCGAGATGAACACGGCGGCCATCGCAAAGAAGAACGCAAAAGCGCTGTGTCCGCTCACCAGACCGCCTTTGAAAACCTGGCCACGCTGCCCAAGGCCCTTGCCGATCACCACGATGATGAAAAGCATCAGCATGCCCAGGCCGATGCGTACCATCATCGGCGTGCCCACCGATTCCGATGAGAGGTTGGTCTTCAGCTTCTCCCACTGGTCTTCGCCCAGGATCAGCAGGGAAGCTACGACCAGGGCAATGATCGTGGTAATCAGGACCGCGCCTGCGGAAATGTCTTTGGCGAATTTGGCCAGAGGGTGGTAGCTAGGCTGCACCAGGTCTACGGTGGCTTCGATGGCGCTGTTGAACATCTCAGCGATAAGGACCAGCGAGATCATGAACAGCAAGACCATCAGCTCGCGCAGGCCGAGATTCAAATAGACGCCCGCGAGGATGACCACCAGGACCGTGTAAAGGTGGAACCGCATGTGGCGCTGAGTCTTGAAGGTGTAGGCAATACCTCCAAGGGCCACTCTGAACGGGCTCAGGACATCCTTGGGTCGGATGGCGCTCATCGGTGGTGCTCCGTCGCTGCGTGGAGCAGAGAGTGCCATTCATGGTCTGGCTTTAGACCCGCGTCCATGGCGACAAGGTTCATTTCCTCGACCATGCGAGCCCGGTCTGCCTCTGTCTCGTCGTCAAACCCGACCAGGTGCAGGGCTCCGTGGATGGCCAAATATCCCAGCTCTTGGCCAAGGGAGACTCCTCTCGCTTGCGCCTGCTTGCGGGCGTATTCGATTGAGATCGCTATGTCGCCCAGCGGAGCGTTTGGGAACTCGCCGGCGGGAAAGGACAGAACGTCCGTTGCCTCATCCACGTTTCGAAACTGCCGATTCAGGGAGCGAATCTCTTCATCCCCTGTGAGAAGTACGTTGACGGCAGCAGTTTCGCGTCCGTGACGTCGCAAAGCCACGCCAACGGCTCGGCGGATGGGTTCGAGCCGGACGCGGTTTCCGGAGGAATTGAGGACGTTGATTTGAGTCTTACTGGGAGGTTCCATAAGATGCGCGGCAGGCATCGCTACTCGTCATCGAGCAGAGACGCCGCGCGAGTTCTCATAAATCGAGAATCGGAAGGTGTGTATGGAATCCATGGGTGCTCCTGGGGAGCTTGGGGCCCGATCTAGGATCGGGATGCGCGGCGTCGTCTCATGCGGCGTCGCTTCTCGCTCGGCTTCTCATAGTGCGCATGCTCCTTCAACTCGCGAAGCAGCCCGCTTTGTTGAAGCTTCATGTTGAAGCGCTTGAGAGCAGAGTCGATAGACTCGTTTTGTTGTACGGTCACATAAATCAAAGGGTCATCGTCCTCCGAACCCGACTATTATGACCGAATCCGGCCCTAAGCCGCAAGCGGGGTGTTTCGCCTGCATGCCCTCGTCGCATGCAGGCGAACCTGGGTGAGGGTCAGTTGACCAGGACGACAATGGCTGCCCCGCCGTTGGCATTGGTGGCTTGGAGCATGTCCAGGGAGGGTGGCGAATCGGAATACACGCTTGCCGTGAAGTCCGCGCCCGTTGCGCCGGCCGGGATCGTCACCGTCGCCGGGTGGGCCCAATAGCCTGAGCTGTCGTCAATAGCGACCGTGGTGTCGAACGGCACGGCCGCGGCAGCCATCGAACTCGCAGGCGCTACGACAACCCGGTAAGTATATGAACCGCCTGGGCTGACCGAGTCCGGCCCCTCGATCTTCACCGGTTTGACGCCGGTTTGAGGGAAGGGGAGGTTGCCCATGGCGATTGCGGTGATGGCGGCGAGCGAACAGACGCTTAGGGTTAATGTGCGTAAAGTACTCATATCACCGTAACTACGTACGAGAGACGCAGTTAGGATGCGGTACTTCTTGCGGTTTATATGGAAAATCCCGGGCTTTCGCCCGGATCTGAACGGGCGAGGTCGTAGATCTCGTCAACCGTCATCATTGCGCCGAGGGCGTAGAGAGCCTCAGCCTGCTCTTTTCCTAAAGAGTTTTCGATTACCGTGAGCGCCTCGTTGCGCCGGCTGGCATCCCCCGGGGGACGCCCCACGCCAACGAGGAGGAAGTGCTTGTCGGTCCCACCGATCAAACGCGCCGCCGTTTCACAGTCTCCGATCCTAAGAAAAATAAAGGCGGAAATCTCGAGGGTGGCGAGAAGGCCCTGCATGTCGCCCACGGCACGGTAGCTCTCCAAACTTTTTGAGAGCGCCGTTTGCGCCGCCCCAGTGTTGTTCTTGGCCAGCTCATACAAGCCAAGGCACCCGAGATTACAAGCGTGCTGCCAGACATCCTGCAGCAACTCGTTATCTGTCATGGACCTATCGAGCCAATCCCGAGCTTCTTCCAGCTCTTCCAGCTCGACGAGGAATGTTGCGAGGTTGCCCATCATCGTCATACGCAGGCTAGGATTTTCGGACCCCAAGATTTCAAGTCCTTTACGCAACTGGTCACTGGCTTCCTTAAGACGTCCTGCATTGCGCAGATGTATCGCGAGGTTTGAAAGCGCCGCTGCTTGCCCTCTTTTGTCCCCTGATTTCTTACGTAATCGAAGCGATTGGAGGAATGCCTTCTCAGCCTCTTCGTACCGTCCTGCGATGCCTGCGAGCAAACCAAGCTCGTTGTAAGCCAGAGCAACGTCGTCCGCAGTTCTCTTGCCCTTTTCCAGCGCCAAGTTGAACCACGTGTGAGCTTGACCGTAAGGGCCCTTGACGAGCCAGAAGTCAAACAGCTCCATGCACATCTCAAGGGAAACTCCGGCTGTCGAGGATTCGAGAAGGGATTCGATACTTGCGGCGAGGTTTGGCTGCTCCCGTGCCACCCGCGCGAACCAAATCGCATCGATAGAGGTAGCGGCCCGCGTGTCTTTCAGCCATTGCACGGCCGCGCGAGCAAACTTCAGCCGGACAGATTCGGTTTCGTTTGCGCGATTGAGTTGGGCAAGGGCAAATTCTTTAACGGGAGCCAGCAGTCTGTATGCCTTGCGTTCCGCATCGAATTGCACCAAAGAGGTTTGGACGATTCGCTGAAGGAGCTTCTCCGCATCCTCAGAGGGCTTCCTCCCTGCGGTACCGGCAGCTATCGCAAGAGCCCGGCAAGTTGGCCCCGCGAGCACGCCCATGTTCCGGAAGAACTGCTGCTCCTTAGGGCTCAAAAGCGAATAGCTCCCTTCAATCGCGCGGTCGAGCGTTCTATGTCTGCTCGTGCCCTGGACGGCAGTCTTTGCATCGCCTGTCAGGCGAGCGAGAATCTCGGAAACCGCGCTCCCATTCGCTTGCGCCGCCGCAAGCTCAATCGCCAGAGGCAGCCCGTCGACCCGCCTGCAGATCTCACCGATCGTGCGGAGCTCAGATGGGCTGGGCGAAAACTCAGGGTCACTTTGCTTGGCGCGGCTCACAAAGAGCCGGACCGCTGCCGGCAGCTGACCTTCTTCGTCCCAGTCTTTGGGAATGTCGAACGGCAGAAGCTCGATAACTTGCTCGCCTTCGAAGCCAACCTGTTCTCTGCTCGTCAGCAGCAGCACAACTTCCGGGCACGTGAAGAGGACCTTAGGCAAAAACTCGCGCAGCTCGGGGAGCACATGCTCGCAGTTGTCGAGCAAGATCAGACCTTTCATCGTGCAGAGCTGGATCTGTACGCGCTCCGACGCCGAGTGCAGCGGCATGCTTGCCAAGCCTAAATCGGCGGCGATGGCCGTCGGAACGCTGCCACCGCGCGGAATAGATGCGAAGTCCACGCGCCATGCCCCATCGCGATAAGCGTCCATGAGGTCGAAGCCGACCCAATACGCCAGAGCCGTCTTGCCAACTCCTGCCGGACCGGTCACGGTGACGAGTCTCGATTCGACGAGCGCCCTCCGAATACGTTTAGCTTCGTCGTCGCGACCCACAAAGTAGGTTGGAATCTCGCCGAAGTTCGTCGAAACGTCGCTTATCCCTTCGAGGTCGGGGAAGCTGCTTGGGAACGGCGCGATGTTAAGTTGGCAGACTCGATCTGCCGAAATGCTGTTGCCCAGCCTTATGTCACCGAGATCCATCATGCCGAAGCCCCGTGGCAAACAAGGACGCGCTACTTGCCTCGCGGCCGGCCCCAGCAGGACTTGCCCTGGGTGTGCCCGCTCCGCGAGCTCGGCGCTAATCTCTCGAGACAGTTGGCGCCGCGGAGTGAGATCCTGGATGACTTCTCCGCACTCCACGCCGATGGCGGGTCCCTCGATTCCCTGTCCCGAAACCCTCTCCAGCACATGTTTGACAAAGCCCAAGGCTGTGGTCATCCGCGGAAAGGCGATCGCTAGAGACACGAATTGCGAGCACTCGATGATGCAACCGGCATCCTTTTTCGCACCTGCTTCCAATGTCGCCAGCACGACGTCGGTAATCGGTCCATTAAGCCGAATCGAAACAAAAACAGCGATCATTCCCGGGACTCTCACCATGGGACAAGTGCCCGCGCAACCTTACCGATCGAAGCCGCGCCACGTACTGACAGGGTACCACTCGTGCAGGAAAATGGCGGAGCTAGTTTATGCTGCCGGTACCGCCCACCGTAGCGGAAGCACCACCCGTGCCCCCTCCTCCGCCCGATGAGCCGGTGGCTCTAACCGTGTACATGTTGGCGGTGAATTCTCGAAGGGTCTGGACGGAAGAGCTGTACGGAGTGTCTGCGACGTCGACAATGCCGAAGCCCCCGTTTTCATAGTCCGACCATCTGCCCGTGATCGGCTGATCGCCATAGCAGTAGTAGTGGCAGCCCACAATATTCCGCGTCGCGTTTGCCTGGTTCAGGAATTCCCGCATTTGGAACGCTCTGCCGCCCGCGTCCCACATTGGGGCTGGGCCGCCAAAGGTGCCCCAGCCCTTCAGGCCAAAGCCAAACTCACTGATCAACACCGGCTTGGGAAGGGAGTTCAGATAGGCCCAAGGGACATCCGAGGCATAGCCGTAGATGTTGTAGGACAGAATGTCGCAATTCTGGCCGGCGGAGTATACGACCTCCGGCGTGTAGTCGGCAAAACGCGATCCCAGATAGAAGGATTTGAGCCCCGCGTTTGTGAGGCCGTATTTCACGCCCCAATAGTATTTGTAAGCAAACGTGCCGCAGAAGGACTGAAAGTCCGCCGTTAGATCGACTGTGTAAGTGCTCGGCTTCCACTTCGTGGTGTTTAGAA
>JAXDKF010000286.1:0-12219 GCA_034667265.1 Fimbriimonadaceae bacterium | reverse complement strand
CAGCTGCTCTACCCCTGAGCTACATCGGCGGGTTGAGGCCAGATTATGGCACGGGAGGTTCGTCGGTCGTTGGTCGTTGATCGTTCGTCGCAGGTTCCCGCTTATCCGGGCGATTTACGACCAAACGACCAACGATCAGCGAACCCGGCTCACCCAGTCCGTATCGATCCCTCCCTGCATCAGCAGCTCCGAGAGCTGGCCTACGTGGCCCTGGACGTGCCGTACGTTCATGATCTGGTGCGAGAGCTTGGTCATGTTCCGGTACCAGTGGAAGCCGGTCTCGGGTGAGTCGAGGTCGAGCTGGTCCACGGTCGGGTCGATGAGCCCATCGACATAAGAGATGTACTGCAGGATCTCTCGGCGGGTGTACGGCTCGGTGTCCTCCGGGAGCTCGTACGGCTCGAGGTCCCACGGCTTGTGCCACATGCCCTCGTGGTGGCCCTGTCGCCGGTTTGGCCAGGGCTGGAACGCGTCTTCGTTTTGGCCCAGATAGAGGTGCGTGAAATACGCGTTGTGGAACGCGATGCGCCAGAAAGACCGGATGACGGTCCGCTCTTCATCCTTCTCCACGGGGGCTGCGGCAGCCCACAGATCGTCGGGGCATTTCTCGACGCAGTCGGCGAGCATCGCGAGCCCGGCGTGGTACTGCTCCTTCAGCGCTGCGCGGAGGTCCATGGACGGAGGCTACCGCGCGGGGTTGGTGCGGGCTGTGGGCTGTGGGCTGTGGGCTGTGGCCGGGGTGAGAATCAGGAGTTCACCCACCCCCCCCAGCCCCTCCCGTCAAGGGAGGGGAGAAAAATGCGATCACGCCACGCGACGTGTGGTCGTCGGACGGTCCAGCATATCGGCAGCTTTCTGCACTGCTTCTTGCAGTTTCTCGGCCCGCAGCGGCTTCGTAAGATAGCCGTCCATGCCCGCGGCCAAGCACCGATCTTCGTCGCCTTGCATCGCGTTCGCGGTGAGCGCCACGATCCGCGTATGGCGACCCGTGCCCTTCTCCCGCGACCGGATATCCCGCGTGGCCTGAAGGCCATCGAGGATCGGCATCTGCACGTCCATCAAAACTAAGTCAAAGGGCTTGGCAAAGACCGCATCCACGGCCTGGGAACCGTCGGACACGACCACCACTTCGCAGCCCAGCTTCTCCAAGATCTTGCCCGCGACCTTCTGGTTGATCTGGTTGTCCTCGGCCACCAACACGCGGAGACCCATCGAATCCAGCAGCGCGACCGGTTTGGGCGCGGACTGCTCGGACTCGGGCGTAGCCAAACCCTTCACCGCGATCAATGCCTGCCGCAAGGTGTTGGCGCGCAGCGGCTTGTTGACCACGGTGCCGAACATCGCCGCGTTGGCGGGCTGCCGGCCGGGCTTGCAAAGAAGGATGGCTTTCTGGCCCTGCAGCAGCCGGATATCGTGCACGGCTTCCGCTTCCGCGACCACGATGTAGTCCGCATCGCTCTTCTGCAGCACGCCGGTCTGGCGCACTTCGCAGCCCCAATACTCGAGAAGCCTGCTGGCGGCGGCGGCAACGCGCGGCTCGATGGCAAGGAGTTCGACCTTCGTGCCCTTAAATCGATCGCGCATGCTCTGCTGCTCCGAGTAAACGTCCTTCGAATACAGTGGCAAACGCACCGTAAATTTTGAGCCCTTTCCGACCGTGCTTTCCAGGTCGACGCGCCCGCCCATCAGCGCGACGAGCTGCTGCGAGATCGCGAGGCCAAGACCCGTGCCGCCGTACTTGCGCGTCGTGCTTCCATCGGCCTGGGTAAAGCTCTCGAAGATCGCGTTCTTACGATGCTCGGGGATGCCGATGCCGGTGTCCTCCACGCAGAGGTGCAGGTCCACGGAATCCTTGCGGAGCTGCTCGGTGTGCGCGGAGACCACAACGCATCCGCTCTCCGTAAATTTGATCGCGTTGGAAAGCAGGTTGAGCAGGATCTGCTTGATACGGATCGGGTCGCCCACCATCGCGTTGTTGACCTCCGGCGAGATGTCCGCGATGACCTCGATGCCCTTGTCGTAGGCGGTGGGCGAGAACGCTTCGACCGTCTCTTCCACCACGCGGCGAATATCGAAGTCCACCGACTCGATGGTCAACTTTCCGGCTTCGATCTTGGAGAAATCGAGGATGTCGTTGATGATGACGAGGAGCGAGTCCGCGCTGCTGAGGATCGTCTGCGCGTAGTCGTGCTGTTGCTCGCTGAGGTCGGTGTCGAGGAGCAGGCCCACCATGCCGAGCACGCCGTTCATCGGCGTTCGGATCTCGTGGGACATGTTGGCCAGGAATTCGGATTTCAATCGAGAAGCTTCAATGGCTTTCTCTCGTGCGCGTACCAGCTCTCTTTCCGCACGCACGCGCTCCGTGATATCTCGATTGTAAATGTTGACGTAGCCTTCGCCCACCGCGGGGATAAAGCTCATGATCCACGTGCGCTGCGAGCAGTCGATTTCCATCTCGCGGCGGTTGCCCTCTTCCATGACTTCCTTGGTCAATCGGCGCCAGGTGGCGACGAGCTCCAGGTCCACGGAGAGGAGCGCGGCGGCGGCGCTGTTCGCATAGGTGATCTGTCCGGCCGAGTCGATACGCAGCGCGGGGTTGGGGCTCTCTTCCGCAAGCTTCGCCAGCGCCTCGATCTCTTGCCGCGTGAGCTTCTGCTCGGTGACGTCGTTACAGACGGCGAGGAACTGCTCCATCTTGCCGTCGGGGCCAAACGCGGGCGTGCCGTTGATGACCATCCAGAGCGGCCGACTCTTCGTGTGCTTGAATCGCGCCTCGCAGCTGAATGCTTCGAGGTTGCGGACCTGGGTCTTGACGGACTGGATAGCGTATCGGCTGGTCTCGGAGGGATCGAGCAAAGCTTCAAAGGGCAAGCCGAGCACGGACTCCGCGGTCATGCCGGTGAGGCGTGTCAAAGCGTCGTTGGTCCACTCGATGATGCCTTCCGGACTGCACACGACGACGGCGTTATCGGTAAGCCGCGCGATGAGGGCGAGCTTGCTGGCTTCTCGTTCCCGCTCGCGCAGGCTGGCGGTCATCGTCTTGGCCATCTTCATGGCCCGGTAGCGCGTGGTCTGCAGGTTCCACACCATGCCCGACATGAGCATCGTGAGGAACATGCCGCCGAGGAATGCGAAAAGCGTTCGAGAGCTGCCGTTGGACAGTCTTTCAGGCGAGGCGAAGATCTTCGCCTCGATGGCGCGGCCGAGCGCGTTCACGGGCCGCCAATCTTTGATAGTGCTGCCGTGCATGTCCTCTGGGACGGGGAAGTCGTAAATCGGTCTGCCGGTCCGGTGATCGGTCCGCATGAAAAGCTGGATGCTGAGGTCGTTGTTCGACGCCTTGACGAGGCCCGCCATGAGGCGTCGCACGTCGATGATCATGAAGGCGAAGGCGTCGGATCCTTTCGATCGGGCCGGGCGCTTTGCGGGCATCACGAGGAGGAGAAAACTTCGTTCCGTTTCCTTTTGCTTGGCGAGCCAGGAAAGGTCTATGGGCACCGTTGCGGGCTTGCCGGATTGAGAGCACTGCCGGAGCGCGGTGTTGACGTCGGCGATGGTGCTCATGTCCCAGCCGAGCATCGCGCGGGAGGCTTCGGCGGGCTCGACGATGCTGACCTTGGTCGTGACTTTTCGTCTCGAGCGGACTTCCTTGACCGCATAGCCGAAGGCCATGATGCTGCTCTCGTTGCGGTCGGCATCGATGGAGCGGATGAATGGCCGCCAGTTCTGCGTGGAGACCTGTTCGGTGGCGACCCAGTGGCCCTGGGCGGCTCTTAGCTGCGTCTCGAATCGGCCGAACCGCTCGGCCATGCTGAGGTCGACCCTCTCGGCCCGTTGCCGGAAATACGCGTATGCGTCCGCGCGACTGCGCGCCTTGACGCTCTCGCTGACCATGAAGGTCGCGCCGACGCCGATCGCGAACACGACGAGGACGTTGCGGACGGCGGCGAAGTCGGCGGCGAATCGCTGGGCGGCGTACTTGGCCCTTTCGCGGCGGCCTTCAGGCGCCACGATGACGTTCAGGCCCTCGGGCGCCCGTATTTCATCTTGAACCTGCTTGAACTTCCGCCTTGGCCCCATTGACGCGCGAGGGCGCCGCTCCGAGCGGGCTCCTCATCCTCATTACTAGGTATCGGCAGCCCGACAGCCTGACCTGAGGTCAAATGAATCTAAGTTTGGATTCAGGTTGAAGTTGGGCTGGAACGGGGTGCCCTGCCTTGGGCGGGCAGAAGAGAATGAACGATCAACGAACCTCCCTTGCCGTAATCTAGGCGCTACCCGTTAATCGGCCATTGGCCCAAGATCTAGGTTCAAATTTCCTATGTGTCTATGGGACCTGAGAAAAGGGACACACGAATCTACACATTTACAAGCGATTGTCTGAGGCAAGGCGTGCAGGGGGAACGTATAGGAAATCGGTCTCAGCTCACCACGAAACCTGCTCCCGTGCGAGTGTGCCGTGGCGGCCATTCCGGAAAATTGGAGGAATCCAGCGTAAGGTGTGGGCTGGACTAGTGGACGCGTCCGGGCTGCCGGAGCGAATGCATTCATGCTAGGCCTCCCGCGCCCACCGAAAACTGAATATAGAGTTGCTGGTGCGCGCCACAAGCCGCTGGCTGGAACATCGACGCGGCAAGACTTCTGGCGCAACATGTATCGACTCCGTTTCTAATTCGCGCCCGTTTGCCCTTGATGTTCGGTCTTTAAATCCTCGAGCGGTTCACGTCCTACCTTTTCAAAGATGAGTTGACAGATGCGAGTTTCCCCGGGATAAAGGTGGATGGGATATTCGCCAAAGTTCCGCATCTCTAAAACCAATCTGCCTTTGAAGTTGATATGAACCGTCGGTGCAGTCAGATGCACGACAAGTCCGAGACGCGCAATCGAGCTACGTCCCTCGATCCGAGCTGCGATCTTTGAGGGGCCAGGAAGCACAATCCGTTCAAGCGTACGCGCAAGCACGAACTTATGGGGATCAAGTTTGTAGCACTGGATTCCACGGTGGTCCTGCACCATGGGTATTTCTTCTCCATATTGTTGCACCATCTCGTGCGACTTCACGTCGCGTGAATCAACGATCACGGGACGGTGGACGGCCTCACCTCGATTTATCTCGTCGTCCGTCTTGTAGCGGTAGACAGGTCCGTCAAAGTGAAGGTCGAGAGCGGAGGATTTGTACTGATAATCCTTAGGCGTTGGATCAACGACTATCAATCCTGACGCTATCGCATCGCGGATCTCTGAATCACTCAGTATCAAGTTGGGTGTTCCTAGGCAGGCTGCAAGTCTTCAGCTGGCACCCTGATTCTTGAACCGTGCACAAACCCATCACGCGGCAAATCCACAAGCCACGCACGTTCATCCAGTTTCTGAAGCGGATAGACGATAAGCAGTGCTTCAACAGGCTTCCCGTTCGGTGTTGGTCCGTCAAATTTGACATCTTCAAAATCGACGTAAAGCGAGTCAGACAGACCCGATGAGAGGTTATAGGTCACCGCATATTCTTCCGGGAACAGCCCTTTGCCGGCCATGCACTTGACAAAACCTCTTTGCTGCTCAGCCATTGATCTCCACTCATCCTCCAAAGCTATCGTTACACCAGTCTACGCCCTTTAGTCCACCGACTCCAGGACGTAAGGGCATGTTTCCCGAAAGCAAGTAGCATCGCTCCCCAGCTTGCTTTGAACCTAGAGACGGCCGTAAGAACGGTTAAGCCGCCTTAGCTTATCCCCACCGCGATTTTCGTTAGCAGATGACTGCAACTGGATGAGCGGGGGGCCGCATCCGCTCCCGCTCACCTGCCGGCTCAGACCAGCAGAGTAGTCCCCACCCGGTGGATTCCTGGCCTAGGGGGACGTAGCCCTCCCCCTCCCAAAGCAAGAGCCCACGAATCCCCGCTCTTGCCCTCAGAGCGGGGTTCATACCATCACTTGGGAGACCAACTAGGTGAGTGGCCATTGCGGACGAGCAGGTGGTTGTCGGTTCCGTCCAGTCGCGAGATCCAGAGGTCCGTCTCGGCGTCGTCGTCCAAGGACTTGGCGCGCTCGTAGGCGATCCATTGACCATCCGGTGACACGGCGAACCGCCGCGCGAACTCGTTCTCGAGAGACGTCACCGGCGACGTCTTTCCCGTCTTGAAATCGTATCGGACGACGTTCTCAGAGTCTCGCATGAGGGTCGGGGTGGAGTACAGGAACCCCGACCCGTCCGGCAGCCAGCGGAGGTCGTCGAGAAGCTGATACTCGATATCGGAGTAGGGAAGCAGCTTTTCCCCAGGGTGTTTGCCTCCCTCTTTCATCCGGTAGATGCTGGATGGCGGCGATGCGTTCTCCGTGTACAGGATCGTGTCGGCCAAGGCAGCCGTCGGCCCCCAGTCCCACGTGCAGGCGCCCATCGGCGGAGTGCCTGAAAACATGGGTTTGTAAGTGAACTCGCCGGCGGGTGCGTTCAGGGGGACCCGCTCCACCGAGCAGAGACCCGTTCGATAGCTCAGCTCAGCGCCATCTCGCCGCCAGACCGGTCTGAAGGCGCCAAACATGTCGATGCCGTCTCCCGAGATGCTGAACGCCGGCGCCTTGGCCGTCTTTCCCGCGAGCACGTCGAGCCCAGGCATGAACCATCGGTATTTGCCCCACATCGCGACCACCGCTTGGGCCTTGTTGCCAAAGTCGGCCACGTCTTTGAATAGCAGGGTCTTCGATGAGCCGGGCGGCAAAGTAATGGACTGCGGCGCCGCCGCCCCTGCGACGTACACCAGAAAGATCCCGGCGCTTGCGTGGGTCTGCTGGAAGGCGGGCTGATCGTTCCTCACGGTCAGACTCACGACGCCCTTTGGGAATTTCCCGAACTCCGAATTGTCCGGAGGATTGGTCACCTTTCTAAGCTTCGTTCCGTCAGGGCCGATCACGAAAAGATCGGCATGAAACAGGGAAGTGGTGGCCCGATGGCTGCTGGAGAACGCGAGCTGACTGCCGTCCGGGCTCCACGCCACGTTGTACAGACCCAGCCCCGGGCGAAGGTCAGGGTGGGTCCAGATCTTCCGGTCTCCGGCGCCGTCCGGTTGGATCAGGCGTATCTCGTTTTCGCCGTGAATGTACGCGATCGTTCCGGGCTGAGTCTGGAGCACGATGGACGCGGCCACGGCGAAGAGCACCATCGCTAACGCCTCCCCCTGCTTCTTGCCGACGTGGCGTCAGGTGGGGAAGACGCTGGCGTGAGGGGCCACGTCCACCGGACGGTCGCGGTAGCTCCGCTCGTCGCAGCCGCGCCGCCGTGAGAGTCGGTCGTCTTCGTCACCGCGCCGCCCACGATCCGGAACTGAGAGTCCAACGTGAGGACGGGCACTTGGAACTCGGCGCCGCCAAACGCGGTGTCGTACGTGATGGTCTGGCTCTGCGTCGTCTTGTGACCTTCGGCGTCGGTAAAGACGGTGGTCATCACATGATCTGCCCTGCCACGCAGCGTCAGCTTGATCTGCTTGAGGGCCGGGTCCACGCTTCCGAAGCACAAGAACGAGTTGCCATCGTCGACACTTGTGAAGCTGTAGGCAAGTGGCGCTCCACCCGTCCACGTGACGTCCCAGCGCGAACCTCCGCTGGTAGCAAATGCGGTGCCGGTCGCCGAGCTTGTCGCCGTGGAGTCCTTGGCTGCCGCGAGAGGCAACGGGCCGAACGACCATGGCTTGGGCGTTTCGCCCGGCTTTAGACGGAGCGCGTGCAGGTCGGCTCGAAAATGCAGGTCAAAAGCGATCTGCCGCTGCAGGCTGCCCACGTCTACCCATCGATAGAGGACCGGCATCCGCCAATCGCTTAGCTGAACCGTGTTGCTCCGCCGGTTCTTGGAGCGTACGACGACGTCGCCTGAGGACCCTGCGCCGGAAGCCGGAATGGTGCAGGTGATGGTCCCAGGCTCCCACGTCTTGACCGTGACCGGCGTGCCTCCGACTGTCACCAAGCGGTCCGTTCCGGGGTCCGCTCCGAACGCGCCGCCAATGACCAGCGTGTCCTGGCCCTCGACCACGAACATATTCATGATGGAAGGCGCGAGGGAGCCCAATATGGGATCGTTCGCGGGGCTGGGGTAGGCGGCCAGCTCGGATCCCCACGGCTCGGCCGCGATGCCTTTGGCTTTCATCTGCTCGAGCACGGACTTCCAATCGAACGGTCGCTGCTTTGGAGTCTCAGGCTCGAAGACGTTTGCACCGAGCAGGCGATCGGTAAGGAATCGGACCGCATGAAATCCGGTGTTCGACGAGATCGTCTTGGTCCATCCCATGACGACGCCCGCGCCCTTCTTCTGGCACGCGAAGATGAAGCCGCCCGCCGCCTCTTGGTTGGCCGTGTTGCCGCTGTAGCAAACGTTGAAGTAGAGCAGGCTGTTCTTGCCGAAGCTCATGTACTTCTCGACGAAGTTGGCCGTGATGGCATACCTCGTGTCCCAGTCGTCCACGAGGCCGCCCAAGATCTTCTCGCCGTTGCGCGCGGTCATGTACACCAAAGCGCTCGAGTCGAGGTCTTGCTGGAACTCGGGCAGACCCTCGATGGCGTCGCTGACGAGGGTCGAGCTTTGCATTGCGAAGAGGTCGTGGCCGTTCCGGTTCCTGCCGCGACCCCCGTGAGTGTTGAAGTAGAAAAAGCCGTCGCCGGACACTTGCTTGAGCGTGTTGACTCGCGCGTCGCCTTCGGCCCCGCCCGCCATCGTGTATCCGTTGGCTTTGAGCCAGGTGGAGAGGTCGGAGATCACCGATTGCCCCGCGTCGAAGCCTAGGCCGAACGAATGGAGCAGCCTCGCTTGGGTGGTGTTAGGTAGGTCGAGGTTGCTCGGGGCTCTGGTGATGGTTGACGTGGCGATGGCGGCGGGCGTGGGTTGCGGGGTGCGGTTGTTGGCGACGATGAGGATGCGCCCGTCTTTGAATCGGCCCCACGCGCACTCGGTGAGGTCCACGCCGCTGGCTTCGAACTCGGGGCGGGATGCCATGTAGGCGGCAAGCGCCGCGTTTTGGCTTGCGCGCGTGCCCGTGTTTCCGATCTCTTTTGCCTTTTCTTCTACTGCCGTGATGGCTGCTATGCGTGCGGCCGGGCTAATGGTCCCTCCGGTGGTCCCGCCTGCGGTTGAGGTGCCGGTGGTGGGGCCTCCTCCCGTCGAGCCGCCTCCCCCGCCTCCGCCGCAGCCGATCAGGATGGCGGCTAAGACACTCAGCCCCACCGGGATGGTCCCAAAAAACTCCGCACGTCTCATGGCTCTCCTCCATGCGCGCTCAGTAGCGCAACGAGCTCGGCTCAGCCGCCGAATACCGTAGGATTATAACGAGGTTTCCGGCTCTAACAAAGACCGTGATTACCTATTTGTGGAATGGCGGGTCATCAAGCTATAGCTTTACATTGAGGGCTCGGAAAGCAAGCTATAGCTTGTAACTCAGGTTCGCTCCTTCCATCGAGGCTCTGCGCTCGGCCGATGCGGGCTGCCTTTCGTGCGGTCGTGAACGAGGGTGCGTTGACGCAAAAAAAAAGGGGAGCTAGACGCGAACGTCTAGCTCCTTTTGCGTCCCGCAACGGGATGCGCACTTCATGAAAAAACGCGTCGATGCGGGGATCCTTCGTTCGGCAGATCGGCAGGATGTCATGTGCTCCCGGCCGTCAAACGACCACCTATCGCCGAGGCAGTGCGTTTAGCCGGCGAAGGTTCTTTCTCTCTCGACATGTCTACGAATCAGGTTGAGCAATCCTTAGCGCCACTAAGTAACGCCGACCTAGGTATGATGCGCGGAATGGGAGGGGGGCTCACGGGTGCCGGTTCTGATGATGCTCCGCCGAGCACCAAGCCGCCCCATGAGCCCAAAACCGAATTTCTGTGCGTCTGCGTTGTCGGGGGTTTGGTATTCGGATTGCTTGGAGTGGCCAGCCTGTTGCAGGGCAGATTGGCTGCCGGCATAGCCCTGATTGGATGTGCGTTCGTCCTTCTCGGCATAGGGATCTACGTGGCTGCTCGAAAAGAGCCGCCGCCCAGCCCCAAAACGACCGGTCCGGCCTTGGGCGCTGCTGGAGCAGGCGTTCAAGCGAGAGAAACCCCGCGAGAAAAAGAGGACAAGCCCACGGACGCTTGGAGCGGGGTCCCTTCGTCCCTAGATATAGTTCTATTGCAAAAACTATGGCTTCGGACGTATCATCGCTGCAGGCTCGTGAGTCTAACGCCTTAGGAGTCGACCAGCCGGCGCTTCACACTGAAGAGGCAAATCAATGATCAAAGCTCGTCGACATAATAAGCGGAACGCCTTCTCAGCATGGGTAGTGCTAGGGTTTGCTTTGATCCTGCTAGGTTCGGGGCTTGCCTTGATAGGCGTCAACAGCTTGTATCGAGACATCCAAGATACGAACAAGCGGGCAGAAGCTAGCAGCAGAGCTCTCGCCGACTATCAAAGGATCACTGGCGAATACCGTGACGCACTCGAGCGAGCCGATCCTCAGACTGCAAAGAGTCTCGAGAAAAAGTACGGGCCAAAGTTGAAGTTTAGGTAAGCGGGTTACGCCCTTTGGCCCGCTGTGGCTCCCGAAGGTCTCCTTGTTCCTGCGCTCATCCCTCCTTGGATGAAGCCTTAACGCCCGCCGGTTTTTTTCCGGTGCCGGTACTCTTGGCCGGGGACGGTTTTGTGAGGCCGGCTGCTGGCTCGGTTGTGGCGGCCGTCGCCGTCGCCAAGGCAGTTAGAGTCTTATCGTCGGCGCAATTGCACGTGAGTTTCGTCAGATCTAATTTTTGACTGGGATAGACAGTGCTGAGCGCAACGATGCGCGAGAAAGGGATCTTGTACAAGAAAGGCTTTCCCAATCTAGGAAAGGGCTGCGTCGTCGCGTCGAGGGCTTCGATTCTGAATTGCGGCTCATTCCAAGAGCTCACAATCAGATTGTCTTTGTCGTCGCATATAAGCGTGACGCAGCACCGCTGAGGGGGTTCTTTCATCAGCATGATGACTCGCTCGTAGTGAAATCCTCCAAGACCAGGGGTGAGGGCGGGCACCACGTACCACGCGTAAAGCCATATGTCCCCGAAGAGGAAAGCGACGGCGGCGAGAATGAAAGACGGTCTCTTCCAAGTTCCCGCGGAGATGACATTCAAATTGCGTCGAGCCAATCTCAGGTTGTACCAAGCGACGAGAATTCCCTGAACGAATAGGGCCGTCGCGTAGTAGCGAAACATTCGTTCTTGGGCATCGCCGGCCAGACAGTTGCTGTTGAACCAGAAAAGGCGGATGATGCCGAACGCGGCGAGGCTTGGCACGAAGCCGAATACAAGGTACGCCAGCGTTCCCAGTGCGCGATAAGCGGCTTCGAAACCGAAGACGAGAGGAGAGATGGTGAAGAAAAACCCAAAGCCCGCTCCGATGGCAGTTTCTCGAGGGATATCTATATAGCCGAGGCCGAGACGGCTGATCGCGATCGATCGAACGACCCAACCAAGGCCAAAAATTAATGCGGCAATGACCGCGAGTAATGAGGCGACGCCCTTCGCGGACTCGAGTATTCCTTTTTCGGAGGCGGGCTCCATCGCCACATAGAAGCTACCTTATGGCGAGGTGTGCGATTCTAAGCGTGGCCCGCGTATTCCTGGTGCTCAACCGCACTTTCGGCATGCTCCGCCTCAGGGAAGGTTTCGCCCCCGGCTCTTGCAACGTGGACTGCTGGAGCATTGTTGCCGAGGTTTGACGAAGCGGCTGGAAGACTATTGACGTCTTCATAGCTCAAAGCAAACCGGAATACGAGGAAAAGTGCGCCGGCGCCGATCATCAGCCAGGGTCGTGCAGAGGTCAGCCACGGCCATCCGGTTACGGGAAGAATCGCAAGGCCCGCCAGCAGCAAGCACAGCCAACCGCTCACCTTGGCCACCACACGTCCAGTATCGGAAGTTTGGCGCGAGACAGCCTCCCTGATGGCCTTCCTTGCGGAAGCTGGGTCAGCCGAAAATTTCGTTGGCGTCACTACGGTAGAAAACCTCGCTTTTTTAGATCGCGTTCCGAGGCGGTGGTTCGAATTATGCCGCGAAGCGGCTGAGAAGCCACACGCATCGTTGCTATTCTTGTGGGGCGCGTAGCAGCCATGAGTCTATACGTTCGGCATCGTGCGTCTGGCGCTCCGATAGCGAAGGAGACCAAATCCTGGCTTCTCGCCAATCTGATCCTCGAGCGGCGCGAGTTAGGAGACGAACGTCTACACCTGAAGTGCAACATTT
>JAXDKF010000285.1:0-9597 GCA_034667265.1 Fimbriimonadaceae bacterium | reverse complement strand
CGAGCGCACCTACAATCGCCATGATAGGGAGGTATTGGCGCTCCACGTAAGGGCGGAACAGAATCCCTGCCGCTCCCGCCCCCGCGCAGTAGCTGAAGAAGTCGATCGGCGAAAGCGAAAACAGGCTTTTGAGGCCAATCTTTGCGCCGGATGTCCTCGCATGCCCTTTGGCTCCATGTGCGTGCCCTTGGCCGTGCGAATGGTGGCCATGCCCCCCTCCGCGAGCCATCCCCTGCCCGCCGTGTCCCGCGTGCCCATGCTTAGCGCCTCCGCCTACGTGCAGGAATCCGGCGGCCGCCATCGCCACGATGCCAAAAAAACCGATTAGAAGCAAAACCGCGTACAGGTACAAGGTCTATTCATTATCACGGTGAATTGGGCTCTGAGGTGGCGAGTCTCTGCTGGATTTCCGCTCTGTGTTCCCGTGGGACACCCATTCCTGTCTGCCGAGTCTGGGGCTGACCCTAGCCTCCCGATACCCAATACCTCAATACCCAACACCTAATCTCGTAAACTCCCGCTATGCCCAACCGCTTGGCCCAGGAGACCTCCCCGTATCTGCTCCAGCATAAGGACAACCCGGTCGACTGGTACCCATGGGGCGACGAGGCTTTCGAGAAGGCCAAGCGGGAAGACAAGCCGGTCTTCCTCAGCGTCGGCTACTCCTCCTGCCACTGGTGCCACGTTATGGAGCACGAGTCGTTTGAGGACCAGGCCGTGGCCGAGATCCTCAACAGGAGCTTCGTGAGCATTAAAGTAGACCGCGAGGAACGCCCAGACATCGACGAGGCCTACATGACGGCCGTCCAACTCTCCTCAGGCCGCGGCGGCTGGCCCATGAGCGTCTTCCTCACTCCCGATCGCAAGCCGTTCTTCGCGGGCACGTATTTCCCCAAAGAAGACCGAGAGGGCTACCCCGGCTTCCAAACCATCTTGGTTCAGATCGCCGCCGCGTGGGCAACCAAGAAGGAAGACCTCAAGCGCGCGGGCGACGAGTTTGCCCATGCATTGGAGGAGACGCTTACCAAAGCCGCGCCCGCCGGGCAGGCCAAGCTCGAGTTCGAGCTGCTGAATAACGTCGTCCGCGCGTTTGCCTCCGACTTCGATCCGGAGAACGGCGGCACCATCGGCGCGCCAAAGTTTCCGCCCCACACCGGCCTCGATTTCCTGATGCGCTACGCGCTGCAGTCGGACGTACCGGACGAGCTGCGCCAGGCCGCCGTCGGTATGGCTCTGCTGACGCTCGAGAAGATAAGCCTGGGCGGAATCCACGACCACGTCGGCGGTGGCTTCCATCGATACTCGACTGACGAAAAGTGGATCCTCCCGCACTTCGAGAAGATGCTCTACGACAACGCGCTCATGCTCGGCAATCTGGCCAAGGGCGCGATGATTGCATCGCAACTCGATGAGCGTCTCTACGGCCTTTTCTATCGCGGCATGAGCGGCATCGTGCATTGGGTGCTCAAGGACATGACCTCGCCCGAGGGCCTCTTCTGTTCCGCCCTCGACGCGGACACCGAAGGAGTTGAAGGGAAGTACTACGTGTGGACCGTGCAAGAGGTCCGCGACCTTCTCGGCGAGCGCGCAGATGCCTTCATCAAAGCCTTCAACCTTCTGCCAGAGGGCAACTTTGAAGACGAAGCGACGCATGAAAAGACCGGCGCGAACGTTCTGTATCTGACCGACTCGACCGGCCTGGAATTCATGGAGGACCTCGCCAAGCTGAGCGCAGCAAGAGAGAAGCGCATCGGGCCTGCCCTGGACGACAAAGCGATCGTCGCTTGGAATGGTCTGATGATCTCCGCGCTGGTCGAGAGCGGCATCGCGATCGGGCAAGCCGAAGCCGCGGCGGAAGCGATCCTCAATGTTGAAAAGGACCACGGCGAGCTGCCGCATCAGATTGCGAAAGGGAAGGCAAGTGGCACCGCATTCCTAGACGACTATGCTTATTTCGCTCACTCGCTTCTCGCGCTGACCGCGCTGCATGAGGAGATCGAATCCGGCCGGATCAAGCTCAAAGGCGAGCTTCCCAAGGACATGCGGTCGGCGAAAGCGTGGAGGCAAGAAGCCGAGCGGCTCATCGGTCAAATGATTGAGCGCTTCTACGACCATGAGCATGGCGGCTTCTTCTACACGGCCACCAACCACGAGGTTCTGTTTGGCCGCACGAAGCAGGCGTTCGATCAGCCGATGCCGAGCCCAAATGCGATAGCGATCCGCTGCTTGCTGGAGATTGGAGATCAAGAGCGAGCGCAGCAGAGTCTCGAGAGTTTCCTTGGCTGGATGGAGCGCGCACCCACTGCAACGGAAGCGCTCCATATTGGGGCCATGGACTTGCTCGCTATGCGTAGTGAGGCGGCGGCTGTCGTGCAAGTGCCTTCTTCAGTGAAACCCCCGACCACGCAAGAGCCGTCGATCCTACAGGTCCCTTCATCGCCAACCGTCCAAGCGCCCGCTGCGATGGAGCTCAATGTTCGATTAGAACCAAAGGAGCTGCGCGCAGGAGTAGATCGATCCGCCGAAGGCAAGATCGTGATCGAAGTGCCCGAGGGCTTCCATATCAATTCCAGCGAGCCGCCCGCGCGCTGGCTGACTCCAACCCGAGTGGATGTCCAGCCGGTCTCTGCCGAGGTGCAATATCCTCCCGCGCGCAACGACCGCTACGAGGGCCGGGTCGAGATCCCGTTCAAAGTGCGTCTGCCCGAAAACGAGCAGGGCGCCGACTTCGAGATCAAAGTCTCTTACCAGGCCTGCACGGAAAGCGAATGCCTCCTGCCGCAGGAGAAGCGACTGAACGGCGTCGTCTTCATCGCGTAGCATCCCCCGAAGCATCGTCTTCCTAGGCGATGACTTTCCGTAACGTTTGGCGCCACGTCGCGTGGCATCACCTTCGAGGTGTTTCTCCCCTCCGCGAATCTCAGCATCTTTGCGTGACCATCCCAACGCCCCACGCCCCAACGCCGTCTCCTCCCCTTCGTGTATCGTTGCAAAGAGCATGGCCACCTTCCACATAGGTCTCTCGGGCTTCTCCTACCCCACCTGGAAAGGCGAGGGCCGCTTCTACCCACCCGATGTCCCCGCCGCCAAATTTCTCCAGTACTACGCGACCCGCTACAACGCCGTCGAGATGGACGGCTCGTTCTACAAGAACCCTACCGAGAACTCCATCGTGGAGTGGATCAAGAAGACCCCAGACCCTTTCCAGTTCAGCTTCAAGGCCCATCGGCGCGTCACGCACCTGTCCCGCCTCAAGCCAGAGAGCATCGAGTCGATCAACTACATGCTTCCGCGCATGGTGCCTATGGCAAAACAGGGCCGCCTCGGGCCCTTCCTCGTGCAGCTCCCTCCGAATTTCAAGCGCGACGACGCGCGCCTGACGGAGTTCTTATCCAAGCTTCCGCGAGATCTCTCAGGCGTGGAAGGCGGATCCTCAGACGACAAGCTGAAATATGCCATGGAGTTTCGCAACGACACGTGGCACTCGGATGAAGTGGAAACGATCCTCCGCGAGAACGGCGTGGGCTGGGTTGCCTCCGACCGCGACGTCATGCCCGCGCAGAAGCGAGACACAGCCGACTTCCTTTACGCCCGCCTCCGCCGCAGCGAGTACAACCCCGCAGACCTCGATCCCTGGGCCGACTATTTCAACAACGGCCTCAAAGCGGGGAAGGACTGCTACGTCTACTGCAAGCACGAAGACGAAGGCTCACCCTGGATCTGGGCTGACTACTTGCTGACAAAGATTTGAAGCCCGGGCCTACTTGACTCCGCGAACGTTCTTCAGGAAGTAAGCCCCCGCCGCGAAGCACACCGCGCAGAGCGCGAACACGGCCGAATATCCCGGAATTGTGTAGTGCGCGACGGGCCCGTCGTGGCCTTGCGACACCGTCATCCCGAACGCCGCGATCAACGCGGCTGACAACGGCGCCGCGATCGACTGCGGCAAGGTCATGGCGATGTGCCACACGGCCATCTCCTTCGCCGCGTTGCTCTTGGTCGGCAACACGTCCGTGCCGAGGGCCCAATCGACGCTTGTGTACGCGCCAAACCCCAGGCCAAAGAGCGCCCCAACAAGCATCGTCTGCGGCACCGTGCGGCAAAAGATGAAGAAGATCGACATCAGCGCGATAGCCGCATTCGCGATGTACACGACCTTCTTCCGCCCGATCTTGTCGGATACGTAGCCGCCCAAAATTCCGCTGATTGAGGACGTGATCAGGATCACCCCCATCAACGCGGTGGCTGTCAGGGAAACGTCCTTGTCTGGCACGCCGATCACGTCTGTGAAGTAGTAGTTGATAAAGGGAAGTACTGCGTAGAAGCCCAGCATCACCATGGCTCGCGTGATCCATACCCAAGCGAAATCGGGATACTTTCGCGGATCGATCCACAGGCTCTTAACGTATTCGCCCCAACGGATATTCTGCGGCCTGCAGTCCAGCGGGGTCTCACGAATGCCGAGAATGGTAATGAGTGCGACCGCCGCTAGCACAGCTCCAAGAGCAACAAACCTCATTGTCTCGGTGCTTGTGATTGCTGCCGGGGACGTGCCGCTGGAGTGGATCAGCACGCCGCAAACCACGCCGCCCACAAGCGTTCCCATCTGGCTCATCAATGCCATGTAGCCGCTGGCTCTGCCTCTTTGATCCGCCGGCACGAGATCGGGAATGACCCCGCTGTAAGCGGCCGACGCGATGTTGTTCCCAAGCTGCACAAGCATGTAGGCGGAGAGGAAGAGAAGGAACGTTTGGTTGCTGAGCAGCTTTCCAATAATTCCCCAGTAGCCCAGATCGCTTGGGCCCGTCACGGGTGTGCGGGTCGCGAATGCCCACGCCATCAGGCCAATCCCGATCAAGTTCACCAAAACACCCGCGATGATGTACGGCCTGCGCCTACCCATAGTAGACATGCAGCGGTCGCTCAATGCGCCGACGATCAGTGGTACGAGAAGCGCCACAACGGCGGCAATGCCCGTGAGCGCGCCTAGCGCTGTGACGCGGTAGCTGGGAGCGATCGCCTTGATCTCCTCCGGCAGCATGATGACCAGCAGAGCGCCCCAAAGAAAGTTGGTAGCGAACCAGTACGCGCTGATCGCCACCTGCTGCCCCACCGTGAGCTTGGTGCCGTGGTACGGCGACGGCACCGCCATCACATCTTCTTTCGCCTCAGCAGTCGGCTCGGACGCGCGCGAATTTGGCAACTGGGTTGTTGGAATTTCGGGATCGACTTTGATGGTGGTCTCCTAACTGATCGGCACGGCCTGTTCCAGGTGCGCCCTCGCGTATTCGTAATCGTCGAGATAGTCCACGTCGAACGCGAGCTCCGGTGGGCTGCCCTGCACGGCGTTTCCGCTGACTCCGAGCATCGCCTGGATCTTGTTCTCGACGTCGGTTAGCGTGAGTCGCTTCGTCAGCCACTTTGCCACGAAGGCCGGCCCGAGCAGCATGGCCATTCCAACCTTGCTCTTGCGATTCTCAAAAACGCGCTCGATGTGAGTGCGTGCTTTTTGCAGCGCCTTGACATCGATGACGTACATGCATCCGGTGGTGAATGAGCCGTCTCGAAGCTTAATGAACATCGCGCTGGTATCAGGAAACCGCGCGTTGTACTCGTGCTCTCTGATCAGCGGTACGGAGATGTGCTTGTCCGGCGAAACGAGCTCCAAATATCGCCTAATGATGCCGCCCTCCAAGAACGGAAGGTCAGTCGTTACGATCAACACCTTTTCTGGTGGGGAGCCGGAGCTCAGCAGCAGGTCCAAGCCCCTGAAGATGTTCTCGGGGCCAGTGGCTCCTTCCGGCAAAGTGTGGGTGGCCAATGCCGCGTCCCGGTGCTGCAGCACTTCCGGCGTGCCGATCACCACCGTTCGCCCGACCACGCCTGAGTCATTTAGCGCCCGGAGCGTGCGCGCGAGGATCGTGCGTCCGTCAAGCTCGATAAGGGCCTTGGACGTGGTGCCCACGACGTCTGAAAAAGGCGGATCGATGCGACCGCCGGCGGGGAGAATGGCGTCGTAGCTGGCCACGAGATGTTCAGTATCCCACAGCTATTCGTAGTCTAGGAATCCGGGCTTAAACGGCTTCTCTGTCGTAAGCGCTCTGCGCACGAGATAACGTAGCGGCACCCGTGCTCCGGCGGCATGAAGAACGGCCACCGTCTTAGTCTGATTTGTGCGTGTGGCCAGTGTCAGAGGCGTCTCTCCGTTGGTGTCCATCCGGTCGTAATCGCAGCCCTTGTCGATGAGTTGCTGGATCACGGGCGGCCTCACCCGTCCGTTGACGGCCCAGTGGAGCAGGTTGCGTCCGCCTGAGTCTGTGCGCGTGATTCTAGATGTCCGCGCCATCAAGAGCTCGATAGTTGCCTCGTCGTTTCTTTGCAAAGCGAAGTTGATCGGCATGTCCCGAAAGTCATCCACCGCATCCGGGTCCGCCCCTTTCTCGATCAGCCTCGTCACAACCTTCGTGCGATAGCGCTGCGCGGCCAAGTGCAAAGGGGTCTTCTTGTTGTAGCTCCTCACGTTCACGTCTGCCCCCTCCGCCAGCAGAAGATCGATGCACTCGAGGCTGCCGGACAAAGCCGCCATGCACAAGGGCGTTCCGCCACCGTTGGCCAAAGTCGCGGAAACATTCGCCCCGCGATCGAGCAGCATCTTTACGATCTCAGGATTTCCCGACTCGCACGCTGCGTGCAGCGAGGTCGCCCCGTTCTTGAACACCTCATCGGCTTTAGCGCCGCGACCCAGCAGCTCTTTTACGAGCTCGACGTCGCCTTGCGCAGCGGCCACATACAGTGGTGTGGTTGCGCGCTTGCTCTCGCCCTCCACGTCCGCGCCCTTCTCCAAGAGCATCTGCACGATGGCCGGCTTCTTTGTGGCGATTGCGAGGTAAAGCGGCGTGTGGCCCGTATCGGATATCGAGTTGACCGGTGTGCCCGTGGCGAGGTGGTCGTATACCGCTTTGACGTCGCCTCGCTCGACTGACTCGAAGATCGTGATGTCGGGCCGGGTCACCCGATGCGAGACCACCCAAAAGAATCCGCCCATCCCCAGCACTGGGAACGCCAAAAGCGCGTACGCGGCGTTGCTCCGCCTTGACGCGGCCTTGACATATGGGTTCCTCGCAACCGACGACATTACAGCTCAATTGTAATAGACGTATCCCAACCGGTAGTTCGTTAGCACGAACTGCGCCGATGCCTCAGGGAGCCGAATACCGCCTCCGATATCCATCGCACCACAAGCTCCCGAGGCTCAAAATGTGCCAAATCTCAGAGCACCCCGCCGCTGTACACTCCAAGCCTGAAAGGAGCTTCAAAGATGAAAGTGATGTTTACGATTGGACTTATGCTTCTCGCCATGAGCTTTGCCGTCGCCCAGGACTGGGCCAAGAAGCGGCTCGAGACCTCGCCACGGCACCAGGAATGGGTCGATATCAAGAACGGTAGCCGGACTGTCAAGGCGTTCGTGATGTACCCGGAGCGGAAGGACAAGGCGCCCGTCGTCATCCTCATCCACGAAATCTTCGGCTTGAGCGATTGGGCCATGAGCATGGCCGACCAGCTCGCCGAGAAAGGCTACATCGCCATCGCCCCTGATCTGCTTTCGGGCATGGCCCCCAATGGCGGCCGGACCACCGACTTCACGGACGCCACCAAGATCACGGAGACGGTCAGCGGCTTGCCCCAGGACCAGGTGACGGGCGATCTCAACGCCGTCGCCGACTACGCGAAGACGATTCCAAGCGCCAGCGGCAAGCTCTATGTCGCGGGCTTCTGCTGGGGCGGCAAGCAGGCCTTTACCTTCGCCACGAACCGCCACGATCTCTCGGGTGCGTTCGTCTTCTACGGCTTCGGCCCGACGGATCCCGCCGACGTCGCCAGAATCACCGCGCCCGTGTACGGCTTCTATGGCGGCAACGACAACCGCATCAACGCCACGCTCGAGGACCAGAAGAAGGCAATGGCGGCCGCGAGCAAGCCTTATGAGGTGGTCATCTACGAAGGCGCGGGCCATGGCTTTATGCGAGCGGGCGAAGTCCCGGACGCCACGCCGGAGAACGCGAAGGCAAGGGAAGCTGCCTGGAAGAAATGGCTCGAGGTCATGGGTCGTGTTCCCACTATTGAAGCCTGCTGCGAGACCTCCTACTCGTTCTGAGGCGGTAAGTCCTTGAGCGCAGGATGGCTCGGTCCCGTCTTGGTTGGGTCCGGGTTGTAGTCCTTGAAGACAGGCCGAGCAACACCTCCGGCATCCTGTACTTGGACAGGTACCGGAGGTGGTCCTTGCGTGCTGGGGCGAAGCCTGAACCAGACAGCGCTTGCAGCGACTGCCATTACGACACCAACAATCAGCGCTCGTCGCGCATTCATAGTCCAAGTATAAGGCGGTTCGCGCTGGGTGAGATCACCCCCCAAAGCGCGGAACGGCATCGTTGTGCTGTGCCGTTGTGGTGAAAACAATCCCCGCGTCTTCGCGTACTCCCCGCCTCGGGGTGAAATGCGGCCCCGCAACGCAGCTAAACGCCGAGGCTCGCGCGGGCTTCTTCCATCTCCCGCACCGCCGACTCGAAGCCGTCCATCATCCGCTCGACCGCTGCGATAGGATCGCCTGAGTACGGCCAGATAAAGCTCGATCGCGTCAGATAACACTCCCGATTCTTGCGGGACAAGATCGTAAACACCCGCGGCGGGACCTTGCTCGCATCCTTGAACTCCACCGACACGCGACCGCCGCCGACCTCGATCCGCTCCATGCCATTCCGCTTCGCCCGCACACGTAGCGCCATGATCGCGAACGCGTTGTGCACCTCCAACGGCGAGTGCCCGTACCGGTCCTCGATCTCCGCCTGAACCTCGCCGAGCTGCGACTCCGTCCGAGCGGACATCATCTGCTGATAGAAGTACAACCGTTGCGCCTGGTCTTTAATGTACGACTCGGGCAGCAGCGCCACCACCGGCACATCCAGCGGAGGCAGCGGCTCCAGAGATTCCAAAGGATCCTTGATGTCCTCCACGCCGGTCGGCATCTCGCCGTCCACCGAGCTCTTTAACATCACAACGGCCTCGTTGATGAGCTGCGTGTACAGCTCGTATCCGACAGCCGCCATCGCGCCGTGCTGCTTGGATCCCAGCAGTTCGCCCGCGCCGCGGATCTGCAAGTCGCGGAAAGCCAGCGAATAGCCAGAACCCAAAGTCGAGAACTCCTGGAGAGCCTGCAGTCGCGCCAGCGCGTTCTCGGTTAGCTCCTTGCCAGATTGATAAAGCAAATAGGCATACGCCTGCCGATCCGACCGCCCCACTCGCCCCCTGAGTTGATAGAGCTGCGCAAGACCCAGCCGGTCCGCGTTCTCAACTATGAGCGTGTTCGCGTTCGGGATGTCCAGGCCGCTTTCGACGATGGTCGTCGAGAGCAGCAAGTCGAACTTGTGAGCGATGAAATCGACCATCACGGACTCGAGCTCGTCGTCGGCCATTTGGGCGTGGCCGACTCGCAGCCGCAGGTCGGGCACCATTTCACGGACGCGGTTGGCGATCAGCTCGATATCGCTGACGCGGTTGTGGACGAAGTAGATCTGGCCGCCGCGGTCGATCTCGCGCAGG
>JAXDKF010000284.1:0-9162 GCA_034667265.1 Fimbriimonadaceae bacterium | reverse complement strand
CTCGACAATCATGAGGCGCCCTCAATCCATATTTATGCATAATTGCCTCTGTACGTTGCCTGCTGCTTGCAGGCGGAGAGGAGGATCCAATTCGATGACGCATCGCACTCGTTTTCTCGCAGCCCTGCTGCCCATAGGACTCGTTCTTGCCCCAGTAGCAGCCCAAGCTCACGAGAGAGACTTCACGCTGCTCCGCGATTGGTTTCTTCCGTATCGCTATGAGAGGGAGATCGAGTACCGATACACGCATGTCAAGGGCGGAGACTTCAACATGCACCAGGTCGAATTCGAATACGGCGTCTCGGACCACTTTGCGATCGAGCCCGGCATCGCGTTCGTGAAAGAGCAGGGGGGCAAGCTGCATGTGGACGGCTACGAGATGGAGCTTCGCTTCAACTTTGGCGAGTTTCACACGAACCGGTTTCTTCCCGCGCTGAACCTCGAGTTCGACCGGCCCGTCAACCGGGACGAAGACGATCACGCGGAGCTCAAGTTCATCCTTTCGCGATACGACGACTACGGTAACGATCTCACCATCAACGCGAACATCGGCTGGGCGACCAACCACCGCCACCAACAGGAAAGCGAGATCGGAATAGGTTATATGCATCCTTCGCGGCCGGGCATGAGTCGACGCGAGCCGGGTTGGAAATATGGAGCGGAGTTCGCCGAGACCCTCGTGGACCACCATGCGATCGCAGGCCCGACGGTCGCCTACCGTGCCAACGAGCACTTCCACTTGCTAGGCACGTTTGCCTTCGGCGTCAACAACCGGGACGACAACACCATCAAGGTCATCGGAGAGTGGGAGTTCTAGCATCGGTGAACGGTAATCAGTGATCGGTAATCGGTGAACAGTGATGGGTCCGTGTCGAAGGCGGCAGACTGCTTACTGCTCACTGCTCACCGCTCACCGCTCACCGCTCACAGCTCACAAGCTAGCGCTTATTCTCGAATCTGGACGCGCAAGCGAACAGCATGACGCGGGTGAGAGTCGCTAAGAGGGTCCCTGGAATAGTTTGTTATGACAATTGGTGGCAGCTCGCTCTTGATCAATCCTCCCGTGGGGAGTCACATCGTTTATCCGTACACCGACGGCGATCGCGTGGTGGACGCCGTCACGCTTTTTGCCGCCGAAGGCTTGAGAAAGGGCGATGCCGTTGTTCTCGTGATCACCGATCCTCACTGCAAGAAGGTCCTCAAGAATCTCGAGCGCCAGCACCTGGATGTTAATTCGCTGAAGAAGTCAGATCGCCTCATCTGCGCCGACGCAACGGAGCTGCTATCCAGCTTTATGGTCGACAACTCGCCGGACGAGACCCTCTTCAATAACGTGATCGGCCCGATCTTGGATCGCGCGCAAGCAAGCATCGCGGGCAAGCGCGACAACTCCGTGCGTGCGTTCGGAGAGATGGTGAGTCTGTTGCTGGGTGGAAACACGCCCGCCGCGCTCAAGCTCGAGGAGCTGTGGAACGAGATCGTAAAGGCACGCTCGATGTGCCTCTTGTGCACGTACTGCCTGGAAGGCAAGAACATCGCCAGCCTGCCCGATTCGCTGGTCAACGCTCATTCGCATTTTATGGCGTGAGGCGGCCTTGTTGGCCGTTGGCTGTCCAACTCTTCACGCGGAGGGGCGGAGCCCATAGTAACAGCCTTAACCAGCGACTTGACTTTTGGCGGCCGAGCCCCCACGGCGAGAAATCATTTCCCGGGATTTTGCGCGCGCTAACCATCGGTTCCGCCTGCTTCTTTTGCGCCGCTACGCTCGTCACTAGCAGCGGTTGGGACTTTGTCCCTGCCGATCTTCGGCGCACCGCTCGGCAGGCGATCCGAAGAAAATCGATCATAAACGTTCCCCCCTCTGGAACTTAAGCGGACGGCATTATTCCAAGAAGTGGGCCGGTGATAAAGCCGGTTCATGGGCTAGTAATAATACTGGGTTCCGTCCGCAATTTGCAGTCTGAAGGGGCTTTTTGAGCTGCCGCTTAATGCATACTTGCTGACGGTACAGGTCACTACTGGACCGAAACCGATTGCACGAAGCAGCGGCCAGGCGGGACCCGAAAGGGAGCTGGGACTCATAGGGAACTCAAGGAAAGTTGTGAGACCCGGCCTTCAACGAAGGCTTCCGCGTCAGCCAACGCCGATTGCGACGGAAATCTAACGCAAGGAGCATTAAACGGATATGACGCGAACATTTCGTTACGCGCTTACCGCTGTCTTAAGCCTCGTCGTGGTTATCCCGGCGATCGCACAAGACAACTTCCCGGACGTGCCGGACAATCACTGGGCCTACGAGGCGCTTAAGCGCATGAAGGCCGAGGGAATCCTGGTCGGCTATCCGGACGGGCTCTTCCGAGGAAACCGACCGGCTACTCGATACGAGCTCGCAGTCGCGGTGCATGCTACGTACAAGCACCTCAAAGACATGATCGACGGCCTGAACAGCCAGATCGCGGCGATCCAGGACCAGCTGAAGGGCACCGCCTCTCAGGCTGATCTTGCCAATCTCCGATCGGCTCTGGAAGCCCTCCAGAATCAGGTCAACGCCCAAGGAACCGACATCGCGGATCTTAAGCGAATGGCCGGCACGTTCGAGAAGGAGCTTGCTTCTCTCGGTGTCGACGTTCAGCAGATGAAGCGCGACCTCGGCGACCTCGCAGACCGAGTGACGTCCCTCGAGAATCGACTTCCGGTCGATATCAGTGGCGACGTTAACTTCGTTGCCCTCGTCGGCTACGGCGACAGCGACTTCGGCGGCCTCTACGGTGTCACCACCGATGGAAGACCGACGGGCGTTGGTCGCGGCAGCTACGCGGGACGCGAAGTCGGCGGCATGAGAGACACCTCAGTAATGCACGAAGCGGCTCTGACGCTGACCTCGGCCCGCAAAACGGGTCCGAAGTTCCGTCTGACAACCGTCGTCGGCAACATGCTGGGTGGCTTCAGCAGCAGCGGCACGGGATTCGGCACGCAGTCGATGACCTCCACTTTCGCCCCATTCGGCGAAGCGCAAGAGGACTTCTATGTGCAGAACGCTTCGGTGGCGTTCGACACCAGCGTGTACGGCCTTGGCTTCGGCGTTGAAGCGGGACGGGTCAGCTACAAGATCAGCCCCTATATCTTCCAGCGCGCAGACGTCACCCCGTACTACGCGAACGATCGCTGGGACAACGGCGAGTGGAACCTCGATGGCGCGATTCTTGGCTTTAGCTTCGGCACTGCCAAGTTGAACCTCATTGCGGGCCGCACGACCGGTTTCTCCAGCCCGACGACCGGAACGACGGTCGGCGGCGGCATCGTTCAGCCGATGGCCGCAGGTCGCAACAACATCGCCACCGTATTCGGCGGCGGCGCTGGCCGACCCGTGGGTCTGAACCTCGGAGAAGTTGGTATCGATCAGATGCTTGGCTTGAACCTTAACCTGCCGCTCCTCAAGAACGGCTCGTTGAATCTGGCCTACCTCTGGCTCGACAGCAACACGCCGACAGTCGCAAATGGCAACACCAACCGAGTGACCGTGCTCGGCGGCGACGGCCATTTCAGCTTCGGCAACTTCCTGGTCAATGCCGGCTACTCTCAGTCCAACATGATGTACAACAGCACCACGTTGGTCGACACCGACAACAAGGCCTGGCACGCGAGTGTTGGTCTGGAGTCGGGTCGATGGGGAGCCTCTCTTGGCTACCGCGCGATCGATCCTCGATTCGCCGCGCCTGGAGATTGGGGCCGCATCGGTCTGTGGTGGAACCCGGTTGACATCGAAGGTCTGCAGGGCAACTTCCACTTCAACCTGAGCAACGACATTCGACTCGCTGCCACCGCCGAGGGTTACCGAGGCCGCGGTACGAGCAATTCGATGCTCTCGCACGATGACAAGCTCAGCCGCTGGACATTCGGCGTCGAGTACAAGATGGCCACGAACTACGACCTTGCCCTGGGCATGGAAGAGACTCGCTGGAATCTTGATTCCTCGAACTCGCTGGTGCCCGCCGGTTCGAACGGCAACGCCATCGAGCGATGGTACGACATCGGCTTCGGCTGGTCGCTCAGCGACAGCGCCAAGCTGAAGTTCCTGTGGCAGATCAGCGACTACAAGGCGCTGCAACTGCCCGGATTCACCCTGTTCCCGGGCGGCAACAGTGCCTTCCCTGGCGGACAGCCAGCCGCTCGCGGTGGTCTCATCACCACCCAGCTCAGCGTCAAGTTCTAACTTGAAGCTCCGCTAAGCGGAAACGATTGGGGCTCGGGCCGAAAGGTCCGGGCCTCAATTTTGTTTTTGCTCCTATAAGACCTGATGGACCTACCCGCCCGCATACGCATTGGCGATAACTAGCCGCGCGCCCAAACGTCCTTCTTCCAGAACCATGAAGGTCACGAATAAAGCAAGAGTTTTGGCAATCGCCGCCGGTGTGATGGGGCTCAGCGCGCTCGGCGCGACGCAGGTGCGGGAGATCCTGAAGCTCCTGGGCGTCGGGGCCGTCGTGCAGAGATTCGGTCCGCAGATCAACAGCGCTATGAACAAGCTGGGAAGCCACGACAACACGGACATCTCATGGACGAAGGTCGTGCCGATTCTTAGCGTCGGCAGCCGCCGCGCCATCGGAGCTGCGCAAGTCATGGGTCCGCGAGATCGCGTGGACGAGGTGAAGGCCGTCGCGCAGCTCGATCAGGATCTGTTCGGCAAAGAGATCAAGATCCGAGCGATGATTCCCGTCGCGAGCCAGGAGCTATCCAACATCCATCGCGTGGAAGGCGTGGGCGTAAGCGGGATCGTGGATCTGCGGTTGAAGCTATAGGAAGTGCTGAGCGTTGAGCCTTAAGCGTTAGGGCCAAGAGCCTAGCGCCCCAAGCCCAGAGCCCCTCCGAGCTACATCTTCAAGCCGCTGAAGCCCGCGAGCGTACGGATGTCGTCCATCAGGCACGAGAACTGCTCGGGCGTGAGCGACTGAGAGCCATCGCTTAAAGCCTCTTGCGGGTCGGGATGCATCTCGATCATCAGGCCATCGGCGCCGGCCATCATCGCCGCCTTCGCCATCGGCGCCACGTACTTCGCGACGCCGGTACCGTGCGAGGGATCCACGATGACCGGCAGATGGCTGTATTCCTTCAGCACAGGCACGGAGGCCAGATCGAGTGTGTTGCGCGTGTAGCTTCGGTCGAGAGGCACGATGCCGCGCTCGCAGAGGATCACGTTCTTGTTTCCGTAGCTCAGGATGTACTCGGCCGCCAAGAGGAACTCATCGATGGTGGCGGACGGCGCGCGCTTGAGGAAGATGGGCTTGCCACTCTTCGCCGCCTCGATGAGAAGGGGAAAGTTCTGCATCGACCGTGCGCCGATTTGGAGAATGTCGACATAGCGCGCGACGAGCTCCACCAGCTCGCTGCTCATCACTTCGCTGACAGTAACCAGGCCGGACTCCTCGCCCACCTGTTTCATGATCTTCAAACCCTCTTCGGCCAGACCCTGAAACGAATAGGGAGAAGTCCTAGGCTTAAACGCGCCTCCGCGAAGGATCTTTGCGCCCGCCGCCTTCACGTGCTTGGCCGCGGTTGAGAACTGATCGTAGGACTCGACCGAGCACGGCCCGCCCATGACGACAAAATAGCCCGGGCCAATGCGCACATCCTTGACCTGAACAGTCGTCTTCTGCCGGTGGAACTCGAGAGATGCCAGCTTGTAGGGCCGGCTGGTCTGAGTGATCTTGCTGACGCCGTCGAGCGCGCTTAGCGCCGCCTCGATGTGCTCTCGCTGATCGCTGGTCAGGGCAGCGGGGATTCCTATCGCGAGGCGATCCTCTCCAGGCAGAACGAGAGGCTCGACGCTATACCGCCGGATGGCGTCGCACACGGCATCGATTTGTGCCTGTGAGGCCCCGAACTGCATCAGGATGATCATTCGGATTCAGGGTACCCCTCGACCCTTATTCGAGGCCGGTTGGCGCGGCTTTCCGAAGCCTCAATTCGTCCCAAACAGCATCCGATGTATTGCTTTGGTCTGATTGCGAAAGGTGGGACAACCCGTAAAAACGCGAGGGCGATTCTTGCGCCCCCCGTAACGGGTTTGGCAACCCTGCTCGTCCCTTGCGCCAAGTACCGCTTGAACGCCTCCGTTGAGCGGGATCGCGGAGCGCGATACTCAGGTTATCGTCTCTCGGGAGACGACCTTTCCCTTTGTCATGGCGCTCACTGAAAACTACGAGAAGGAGCTCCGAGAAGCCAATCAGGAGTTGGTGGATGAGAACCGCCGCCTGAAGGCGGAGCTCGCGGCCGTGCGTGGAGCATCGGATTTACCCACTCCAGAGCTCCTTGCTACGGCAGAGCGCCTGAACCTGATCATTGAATCCATGCACATCGGCACGTGGGATTGGGACCCGCAGACCGATTACGTGACCTGGAACGACCACGCGTACGCGATGTTCGGGCTCGTGCGGGGTGAGGCGCCAACCTCCTTTGCGCGCACTGCGGAGCGCATCCATCCTTCCGACGCGCTGCTCGTGCGCCACGCGCTGATGAAGCACCTCGAGCGAGGAGAGCTGTTCGGGCTGGATCTGCGTGCTCGCCAATCCGATGGCTCCTATAGATGGGTGCATTGCTGCGGCCGCGCCATGAGAGATAAGAAGGGCCAGCCGGAACGCGTGATCGGCCTTCTGCTCGACATCGATGAGAGAAAGCGCGCGGAAATTGGCGCGGTCGGACGAACGGAAGAGCTGCACGAGCAGGTCTCGCAACGCGAGAAGGAGCTGAGCCTCGCGCGACAGGAACTCGAAGAGTTCTGTTATGCGGTCTCGCACGATCTGCGGACGCCGCTGCGGAGCATTCACGGCTTCAGCCGGGCGATTGAGACGGAGTACGGCGATCGGCTTGATTCGATCGGGCACGACTACCTTCAACGCGTGCAGAAAGCCAGCGTGACGCTTGCCGATCTACTCGACAGCTTGCTGGGCATGGTGCGAATCTCTCGTGTCGAGGTGCATCCGGAGAAGGTGGACCTCACTGAGCTTGTGCGGTCGGTGGCGAACGACTTGGCGGGATCCGATCCGGAGCGGGATGTCACGTTGCGAGTGACGGAGGGCCTGCGGGTGCATGCCGATCCTCGGCTGACCAGGCTGCTCGTTACCAATCTGCTCTCCAATGCTTGGAAGTTTACGTGCAACTTGGGCCAGGCGTGCATCGAAGTCGGAGAGTCGGACGGCACGTTCTACGTGCGCGACAACGGCGTGGGGTTCGACATGCAGTACTCGGATAAGCTGTATAAGCCCTTCCAGAAGCTGCACCCGTCGGCGCGATTCCCGGGGACTGGGATTGGTTTGACCCTGGCGCAGCGTATCGCCTCGCGGCATGGCGGCTCGCTGTGGGGCGAAAGCGCGGGCGAAGGCAAAGGCGCAACGTTCTACTTTAGGTTGCCGTCGGCGACGTAAGCAGTTAGCAGTAAGCCGTGAGCAGTTGGCAGAGCCATCGCGCGGATGCTACGGCGTGCCACACTTTTTGAATGCCCCCCACAGATTGGCAGCGGTTCTTTGACGCGCATGCCGAGCGGTACGAAGAGAACGTTTTTACGAAGAACACGAAAGCCGAAGTCGATTTCTTTCTAAGCCTCTTCCCTCTCGCGAAAGGCTCTCGGATCTTGGATGTGGGATGCGGGACGGGGCGCCACTCGATCGAGTTGGCCACCCGCGGCTACCAGATGACAGGGCTCGACATCTCGAGCGGAATGCTTGCGGTAGCCAAGAGAAACGCTGCGGCGGTAGGCGTGCAAGTGGATTGGGTACAGGGCGACGCGACGAACTTCGCCTTCAACGAACCGTTCGACGCCGCGATGTGCGTGTGCGAGGGCGCCTTCGGCCTGATCGGCGGCGATGACGATCCAGAGACCCACGACGCGGACGTGCTGCACGGCACCGCTCATGCCTTGCGGCCCGGCGGAGGCTTTCTTTTGACTGCGCTCAATGGCTATGCGCCCATCCGGCGCATGAAGGACGAGAACGTGCAGAGCGGGGCGTTCGACCCCGCTACGATGGTCGCCGAATATGAAGACGATTGGGATCTTCCCGAGGGCAAGACCACCCTGGCGGTTCGGGAGCGGCTGTTCATCCCGCCGGAGGTTGCTCGCATGCTGCGGGAAGCTGGTTTCCGCGTGGACGCCATCTACGGCGGAACGGCGGGCAACTGGGGCAAGCGCCCGTTGAGCCTGGACGAGATCGAGGCGATGTACGTGGCGACCAGGCTGTAGGCTCTGGGCCGCAGGTCACGGCTTCGGGGCGATTAGCGTAAAATAGACGTTCCCCGCGCGAGTGGCGAAATTGGTAGACGCGCTACCTTGAGGTGGTAGTTCTCACAAGGAGTGGAGGTTCGAGTCCTCTCTCGCGCACCCATCCAGAGCTTAAGTGGCGCTCAAGCGCCGCACTCCACATTGCTACGCCGTCAGACCAGGATAGGCGGGCTGCAGGCCCGGGAACACGCTGCCCGCGTTTGGATTCTTCAGGCGCTTGGCGAGGATCTCTGCAAGCACGTTCCGGTAGTCGGTGGTGACCTGCAAATCGCCCGGTCCCGAGAGCTGATCCTCTCTTAATCCCGGCCACTTGCCGTGCACGCCAGGGACAGTGCCGCCCCCAAGCAGGAACATGACGCTTGCGTGGCCGTGGTCGGTCCCTTGGCCGTCGTTCTCGTGCAGCCGCCGACCGAACTCCGTCTGCGCAACGACGGTGACGCGCTTGAGCTTTGGCCCCAGGTCTTTTGCAAACGCCGCCATCGCCAGCGCTACATCCTTGAGCTGGTTGGCAAGAATTCCGGTCCCTCGGCCTTGCGCGACGTGAGTGTCCCATCCACCCTTGTCCAGACACGCGATCTCCACGCCGACGTCTGCCTTGATAAGCTGCGCGACTTGTCTCAGGCCCTGGCCGATGTCGGATTCCGGATAAGCGCTCTTTGCCTGTGCGGGCATCGAATGCAGCGCGTCTAGCGCCTTCAAGGTTTGCCGGCCGGCTTCGGTGAGGGGATCCGTGCCCTCGGCATAGAGATGCTCCAGCGCGTCCCGGAACCCCGCTTTGCCTTGCAGCTTAAAGTCATCCAGAGATTCCAAAGCCAACGCGTTAGAAGCGCCGCGCAACGAATCGGGCATCGTCGTTCCGATCGCGACAGCTCGCAGGGCAGATGTGCTCT
>JAXDKF010000283.1:0-3482 GCA_034667265.1 Fimbriimonadaceae bacterium | reverse complement strand
AGGGCTACACGAGCTACGGCCGCGATAACACCGTTACCGTGTTTGATCTCGCTACGCTGAAGGAAACGGGCACCATTCCCGTTGGCCAGAGACCCGACGTCATGGTTTACGACAAGGCTTCGAACAGGGTGTTCACATTCAACGGGGGCAGCTCGGATGCGACCGCGATCGATCCGTCCACGGACAAGGTGGTTGGAACGGTGAAGCTCGATGGCAGACCTGAATTTCCCGCTGCCGATGGCCACGGGATCATCTTCGTGAACATCGAAGACAAGAGCGAGATACAGAGCTTCGACACGAAGAGCCTGGCCACCATTGGAAGCTGGTCCTTGGCTCCCGGCGAGGCGCCTACCGGTCTCGCCATGGACACCAAGCATCACCGGCTCTATTCCAGTTGCGACAACGACGTGATGGCGGTCAGCGACTATCGATTGGGCAAGCTCATCGCCACGCCCGGGATCGGCAAGGGACCGGACGGCGCGCTCTACGATGCGAAGTGGGACCTGGCGTTCAGCTCAAACGGGCAGGACGGAACGCTGAGCATCCTCCATCCCGAACGGGACGGCACCTTTTCGACCGTTACCATACCGACCCAATCCAGCGCGCGCACCATGGCTTTGGACACGAAGACGCACCGCATCTTCTTGGCTGCCGCGCAAGTGCACGAGCTGAATCCGCCCGTTGAGGGACGTCGCAGGGAGATCGTGCCCGGCTCCTTTATCATCCTGGTGGTGGCGCCCGTGAAGAGCTAGAGAGCGGAAGGCGGTTTCTCTTCGTCTACCATCGGCCGCTCGTCGATGGCGGCAGGCGGTGGGTTCTCGTCGCGGCCCTCGTTGATGCCCTTCTTCAGCTCGCCGACGCCTTGGCCGATGCCGCGCATCAGCTCCGGGATCTTCTTCCCGCCGAACAGCAGCAGCACGATGATCAGCACGATCAGCAGGTGAGTCGGCTGGAAGAGGTTCATGGTGGTTAATACGAACCCGCTCTGGTTCCCGATTCATTCGCGAGCTTGGGCGGAGCGGTACTGCTCCACGATCCGGGCGACCACGACCTCATTCGGCTCACTCTGGCGTACCTGGTGGAGGCGTGCCAGGAGGGTCTTGAGGGAATCCAAAAACCTGCGGCAATACGGGCAGGTCGCAAGGTGGGCGAGCGTGTACCAGAGGGTCAAGCCTCGCGCCCTTCCGTCTGCGACGAGGTTGAGCCTGCCTTCCATATGGCGGCAAGGCTCGTCGGGCCCCCGGTGGCGATGGAAGAAGCTCACTTCGGAACCTCCGTGTAGGCTTTGAGCTTGTCGCGCAGCAAGCGCCTCCCCCTGAACAGCCGGGAGCGCACCGTCCCGATCGGGACGCCGAGGGCCTGGGCCGCGTCTTCGTAGCTCATCTGTTCCACATCACATAGCGCAACTGCCATTCGGAAATCCTCAGGAAGGCTGTCGAGTTCCTTAAGAATCTCGTCGGCAAATGCCCTTGTGTCGATTTCGTGCTCAGGGCTGCCCTCCGTGAGCTCCTTTCCGTCTTCCAGACCTACCGTTTTGGGCCGGCTGGCTTTGGACCGGATCCCTTTGAGATGCTCGTTCTTGAGAATGGTGACGAGCCAGCTTCGGATATATCGGCCGTCGAAGTTGCCCCAGGCTCTTGCCGCAGCCAGCAAAGTCTGCCCGACAAGGTCCTCCGCATCGGTGGAGTTCATCGCGAGCCGCCGGGCAACGCGGTAGAGCAGCCTAAGCTCGCCCAGGGCCGCAGATTCGAAATCAGGTTTGCCCGCCGTACCTTCCGTAATCGTCAGGACGCAGAAGAGTTCCGGGAATTGTCTAGACCCATTTTTCTGGGTCGACGCAAACGTTCAATGAGGTGGCTAGCGTTATCCATTCTCGGGCCCAAGCTTTCGTTGAGATCACCTCTCGTTTCGTTGGCTGCCGGCCCTTTTCTCTTGGTTACCGGCACCTCCTTCAACGGAGGCGAAGTGCAATGCAAACCGGGGCGGTGGCAAAGCCACCGCCCCGGTCCCGTTTCAACGAACGATAACGTTTAGCCGCGAGGAGGCTGGCCGCCGCCGCCACCGCGCTGACCGCCCCGACGACCACCGCCGCCGAAGCCGAAGCCGCGTTGCTCTTCAGCCGGATCGGCCTTGAACGGGCTGCCGCCGAGCGCCTTGAGCTTCGCCGCCTGGTTGGCGTCTAGCACCTTGCCCAGCTCGACCTTCAGCACGTCGTTGTTCTTGCGAGCCGATTCCATAGCCTGCTCACGAGTGATCTCGCCGCCCTGGGCCTTCTCGAACACGCTTCGCATCGCTTCGCTCATCTTCTCGCGAAGATCCTTAACCTTGGCGACTTGCGCGCTGGAGAGACCGAGCTCGCCCTGAACCTTGTCGTCCAGGAGGGCCATGTTGCCGCGGAGCTGCACAGAGATCTCGCGCAGGCGGGTGATCTGGTCAGGCTTCAGGACGGAAGCGAGCTGCTTCTGCATTTCCGCGCGCCGCGATTCCATGTCCGCTCGCCGGGCTTCCCGCTCAGCGTCGGTGGGAGGAGTTCGCTGCTCGCCGCCCTGGCCGCCTTGACCGCGCTGGCCGCCGTCGCCTCGAGATCCGCGCATCGACTCTCTCAGGCTGTCGAGCTTCGTCTTCTGCTCGGTGCTGAGCTGTAGGTCGGCCTGGACGTCCGATCGGCGAAGCAGTCCAAACTCGTTGCCGCCGCCGCCTCCGCCGAAGCCGCCTCGGCCTTGGCGTGCGCCGCCACCCTGGGCTACGGCCATCGCGCCGCAGGCGAGCAGGCTTACAAGCACAGCCGCCGTTCTAATCGTGAGAAACTTTTTCATGCTGGCGGCTCAGACGGAAGGCGGCAAAACAAGTTCACGCGAGAAATCGCCTAATAATTAGCAAGAAAGTAGACGATAGAATAGTTCGATATGGAACTATTATATCGGTAAGGGCGTTTGGAACGCTAGGAGGGCTACCCAATGGCAGCTATCGCAGAAGTTAAACAAGGAACTATCACCTGGAACATCGATCCCACGCACTCGCACGTGCAGTTTTCCGTTCGACACCTCGGGATCCTCACCGTAAGGGGCAGCTTTGACAAGGTCACCGGCACCGCTGAAACAGTCGACGGCAAGTTGAGCCGCGCCGAAGCGACCATAGACGCGTCTTCCATCAGCACGCGCGTGGCAGACCGGGATGCCCACCTTCGCTCCGCCGATTTTTTTAACACCGAGAAGTGGCCCGATCTGCGCTTCGTGAGCACTCAAGTCACCGAGAAAGGCCGCAACCACTACACCGTGCTCGGCGATCTGACCATGGCCGGCCAGACCCATCCGATCGAGCTGGACGTCGAGACGACCGATCCAATCAAGGATCCGTGGGGCAACCTCCGCGCCGGCGCTACCGGTCACGCCGAGATCTCTCGGAAGAAGTGGGGCCTCGTCTGGAACCAGATTCTCGAGACCGGCGGCCTCGCGGTTAGCGACGAGGTGAAGATCACGATC